>JANNGN010000696.1:0-4214 GCA_031403895.1 Rubrivivax sp.
TCCATCGCCGGAATCGAGCCCATCAGGCCCGCCGTGTAGGGGTGGCTCGGCCGGTGGATGACCTCGCCCACGGGCCCGATCTCGGCCACCCGGCCGGCGTACAGCACGGCCACGCGGTCACAGGTTTCGGCAATTACGCCCATGTCGTGCGTGACCAGCATGACGGCAGCGCCATGGTCCTTGCACAGCCGCTTGAGCAGCGAAATGATCTGCGCCTGGATCGACACGTCGAGCGCCGTCGTCGGCTCGTCGGCCACGATCAGCTGCGGCTCGGCGGCCAGCGCCAGCGCAATGACGACACGCTGGCGCATGCCGCCGCTGAACTGGTGCGGGTACTGGTCGATGCGCTCGGCCGCCGCCGGGATGCCGGTTTCCTGCAGCAGCTGGATGGCACGCTGGCGCGCCTGCGCGGGGCTCATTGGCAGGTGCGTGAGGATGGTCTCGGTGAGCTGGCGGCCGATCGTGTACAGCGGGTTCAGCGAGGTCAGCGGGTCCTGGAAGATGGCGCCGATTTTTCGCCCACGGATGGCGCGCATCTGCTCATAGGGCAGGTTGTCGATGCGCTGGCCTTTGAGCCAAATCTCGCCGCTGGCGATGCGGCCGGGCGGCTCCAGCAGGCCGATGATGGCGGCACCGGTGAGCGACTTGCCGGCGCCCGATTCGCCCACCACGCCCAGGATTTCACCCGGTGCGATGTCGAAGGAAATGTCGTCCAGTGCCAGCAACGTGCCGCGCCGCGTGGGGAATTCGACGCGCAGGTTTTTGACTTCAAGCAGCGGCCCAGTCCCTCTATCCACCTGCCCCGCTGCGACCGCCGACGAGCCACCAAGCGGACGCCGTGCAGCCGGCTCTGCCGGTCCACTGGCGTCGCCCCCCTGGGGGGGAGCGCCAAAGGCGCTTCGGGGGGGGGTCATCGCAGCCTCGGGTTCAGCGCATCACGCAGCCAGTCACCGAGCAGGTTCACGCTCAGCGCAATCAGCACCAGCATCAGCCCCGGGAAGATCGTGATCCACCATTCACCCGAGAACAGAAAGTCGTTGCCGACGCGGATCAGCGTGCCCAGAGAGGGTGAAGTGGGCGGCACGCCCACGCCCAGGAACGACAGCGTGGCTTCGGTCAGGATGGCGGCCGCGACCTGAATCGTCGCCAGCACCATCACCGGCCCCATCACGTTGGGCAGCACATGCTTGAACATGATGCGCAGCGGCGCCACGCCGATGACACGCGCGGCCTGCACGTATTCCTTGTTGCGTTCCACCAGCGTGGACCCGCGCACGGTGCGCGCGTACTGCACCCAGCCGGTCAGCGCAATGGCCAGGATCAGCACACCCAGGGCCAGGCTGTCCTGCGCGTTCGGAAACATCGCACGCGCCACGCCGTTGATGAGCAGCGCGATCAGGATCGACGGAAACGACAGCATCACGTCACACACGCGCATGATGAAGGCGTCTGTCTTGCCGCCGACAAAACCCGACAACAGGCCGAGGCCGACGCCGACGATGAGCGACAGCAGCACCGACGCAAAGCCCACCGCCAGCGACAGCCGCGCGCCGTAGAACAGCGCCGACAGCAGGTCGCGGCCCTGGTCGTCGGTGCCGAGCAGATAGCTTGTGCTGCCGCCGTCCATCCAGGCCGGCGGCAGGCGCGCGTCCGACAGGTTCAGCGTCGCCAGGTCGAAGGGGTTGTGCGGCGAGACCCAGGGCGCGAAGAGCGAGCCAAAGATGCACAGCGCGGCAATCACCGCCGCCACGATGGCCATCGGCGAATGGCGAAAGCTGAACCAGACGTCGCCGTCGAAAAAGCGGGCCCAGGCGCCGGGTGCGCTGTCGGTGGATGAAGGCGTGCTCATGGTCGTGTCAATGGGCCGCGTCAATGCCCAACGGTGGAACGTTCCATGCGCAGGCGCGGATCAACGGCGAAGTACAACAAATCCACCACCAGGTTGACGATGACGAAGATCAGCGCAATCAGGCACAGGTACGCGGCCATCACCGGAATGTCGGCAAACTGCACCGCCTGGATGAAGAGGAAGCCCATGCCGGGCCACTGGAAGACGGTCTCGGTGATGATGGCAAAGGCGATCAACGCACCCAGCTGCAAGCCGGTGATGGTGATGACGGGCACGAGCGTGTTCTTCAGTGCGTGGCCGAAGTACACGGCGCTGTTTTGCAGGCCGCGCGCGCGCGCGAACTTGACGTAGTCGGTGCGCAGCACCTCCAGCATCTCGGCGCGCACCAGCCGCATGATGAGCGCCAGTTGAAAGACCGACAGCGTCACCGCCGGCAGCACCAGGTGTTTCCAGCCGTCTGCCGTCAGCAGGCCTGTGGTCCAGCTACTGGAACCGAACAGCGCCACCGTGTCGCCACGGCCAAAGCTGGGCAGCCATTTCAGCGTCACCGCGAAGACGAGGATCAGCAGGATGCCGATCAGGAAGGTCGGCAGCGACACGCCCAGCAGCGACAACGTCATCACCAGCTGCGAGCCGAAGCGCCCGCGCCGCAGCGCTGCATAGACACCCAGCGGCACACCGGCGCCGAGTGCAATCAGTGCAGCCGCCATGGCCAGTTCCAGCGTGGCCGGGAAGCGTTCGGCGATCAACGCCGAGACCTTGCGGCCCTGGCGCAGGCTCAAGCCGAATTCACCCTGCACGGCATTGCCGATGAAGCGCGCAAACTGCAGCGGGAAGGGCTGGTCCAGACCAAGGTCCTTGCGCAGTTGCTCGCGCTGGTCCTGTGTCGCGTCCTGCCCCAGCAGGCTGGTGACGGGGTCGCCGACGTACTGGAACAGCATGAACGCGATGAAGGCCACGGTGACCATCACGATCACGGCTTGCATCAGGCGGCGGAGGATGAAGACGAGCATGGAAAACGTGAACAGCGATGAGGCACAAAAGCAAGAATTCAGCCGCTGTAAGCAAAGCCGGCAATGCCGTCAATGATGCGATGTTTGCACCTGCTGCACAGCCGGAAAGACCCGCGACAACGGTGCGGCTGACTGAGCACGCGGCGGCCTGCAAACGCTTCAGTGCAGGTGAACCGCGCCGTACCACGAGCGTGTGCTCGAGCCCGTGTTGTCGCTGTCGGTCATGACTGCAATGGCCGACAGCGCGCCTGGCTCGGCGCCAAATGCCAGGCGGTATTCGGCGGCCGGGTCGCGTCGATGTTCGCGCCAGCGGCGCAGCTCCTGCGGCCCGGAGTCGAGCACGATCTTGCGGATGCGATCAGTGCGTGGGTTGATGATGACCATGCCGACCGGCACCGTGGCGTCCCACACGACCATCAGCGTTGCAAACGGCGGGCGTTCGCCGCTGATAGCTTCCGCCAGGTCGAAAAGCGCCCTCGTGCGCAGCGGCAGTGAACCAACGTCGCCCTGGAACGAAAAGCGCATCCGCGCTGCCGCGACTTCACGGTTGACATTGGCGACGTTGCCGTTTTCAACCAGCCGCTACACCCACCAGGACAACGTCGCCTGCCTGACGTCGACCGCAGCAATCTCCACGCGCCGACGCCACATGCTGGCTGAACGGTCGGACACTGCGGCGATGGCGCGCCGGCCATCCTTGAAGCTCCGGCCGTAGTGGGTGAGTTGTTTGCCCGGCAAGCTCACGTCATGCCAATCGCTCGTCGCAACGGGCGCCGCAGGCGATCAGGAAGACAGCGGTAATCAGTGCGGATCGGGTCATCATCGGGTGTTGGGACTTCAAACGAAAAGGCCGCCCGGAGGCGGCCTTTCGAAGATCGCAAAACGCCTTGTGCGGACGTTGCCGAAATTAGAACGAGTGGCGGAGGCCGAACTCGTAACCGGTGGAAGTCAGACCACCGCCGTTGACTGCGGGGAACGCAGGGCCGGCTCCACCCGCAGTGAAGCGGGCACCGGCGGCTGCGGTACCGTCGTTGTTGACGCGAGAGAACGTCGTGTACAAAGCGGTCCGCTTGGACAGGTCGTACACGTAGCCCACCGCGATCAGGGTGGCGTCAAAGGCGCTTCCCGTGCCGCTGGCCTTGATGTACGACGCCTTGAACGTGCCGGCACCCAATGGCACCGTTGCACCGAACTGTGCGTTGGTCTGCTCGATCGAACCGAGCTCGGTCTTGCCATACCGTGCGATCAGGGTCATGAAGCCGAGGTTGAATGACGCACCGGCGTTCATGTCGATGAAGTCGGCCAGACGGTCGCGATCGGTTCTGCCATAGGCCACCGCGACGTTCACCGGG
>JANNGN010000697.1:0-5260 GCA_031403895.1 Rubrivivax sp.
GCTGACATCCACGCGCTGCAGGTTGACGCTGCTGCGCATCCACTGCGGCAAGATCGTGGTGCAGACCTCGGTGCAGATGTCTGCACCCGGCACGGCCGTCCAGTGCTGGCTGATGACGGCCAGCGCGCGCTGGTCGCTGCTGAAGACCATGCCTTCGGTTTGCAGGCCTGCTGCGCCGTCGGCTGTCAGCGGCAGGCTGCCCAGTGACACCGCGCGGCCGTCTGCGGCCCGTTCGTAGGCTGCCAACAGCAGCCCGCCGCTTGTTTGCGGTTGCACGGTGTAGAGGTAGCGGCCATCGGTCTGCAAGAGGTCGGCTTCATCGACGCCGGCCTCTTGCACCAGCGTGCTGGAGCGCGGTGCCGGCGCGGCGGCGCCAGCGGCGGGCTGCGCGGCCGTGGCGGTGGGCGGCAGGCTGCCAAAGGCGTCGCTGGCGGCAAGCCGCCCCTGCGCATTCAGCACCCGCAGCCGGCCTTGCACATACAGCGCCAGCTCACCCGGTTGTGAGGCCGACAGACCGGCGCCGCCGGTCGCGGCCGGCGTGTCAGACCCGCCGCTGCCGCCGCAAGCCGCCAGGCCCAGTGCCAGGGCCGCCAGAGTGGACGTCAGGGCGGCTGTCCGGGTCAGGCCCGTCAGGCCAGAGCCGCAAGCCCAGTTCCGCCAGGTCGATTCAAGCGCTGTCTTCATGGTCATCCTCTGTTCGAGCACCGGCGCCAAGTCGTGATGACAAGCGCTGCAAGGTGTGGGACAATATCCCACAGATTCGACATCGTCAAGCCGGCAGCGTGTCGGGATGCCACTGACCCGGAAATCAGCCCGCCCTGAACAGCCCGCGCCCACCCGTTCCCAAGCCATGAGTTCCCAGCCCACCCTCGCCCTGGACCGCGTGCTGCGTGTGCTGCAGCCGCTGGTGCGGCTGCTGCTGCGCAACGGCGTCACCTACACGGTGTTTGCAGCGGCGCTGAAGCGTGTCTTCCTGGCCGCCGCGCAGCAGGAACTGGCCGGGCGCCAGATGGCCAGCACCGACAGCGCGGTGTCGCTGCTGTCGGGTCTGCACCGGCGCGACGTGCGCAACCTCTCGCGGGTTGACACGGCGGCCCAGGCCACTGCGGCGGCGCCGCCCGTGCGCCTGGGGCTGGCGGCGCAGGTGGTGGCGCGCTGGATGAACGACACCGACTACCAGGACGCGCAAGGCGGCACGCGGGCCCTGCCCAAGTCAGGCCAGGCCTCGTTCGACAGCCTGGTCGCCAGCGTCAGCCGCGACGTGCGGCCCCGCGCCGTGCTGGACGAACTGCTGCGCCTGGGCGTGGTGCAGGACAGCGAGGCCGGCGTGGTGCTGGAAGGCAGCGGTTTCGCGCCGCGCCAGGGCTTTGAAGAGATGTCCTGGCTGATGGCGCAGAACCTGCAGGACCATGCGGCGGCGGCGGTCGCCAACCTGCACGGCGAAGGCAACTTCCTGGAACAGGCGGTGTTTGTCGATGCGCTGACGGCAGCGTCGGCAGCGCGGCTTCAGCAGGTCTCGGTGCTGGCCTGGAAAGCGGCCTTCAAGACCGTGATGCAAGAAGCGCAACTGCGTTTCGATGACGACGCGGCAGCAGCGCCCGAAGAGGCGCGCCAACACCGCGCACGCTTCGGCGTGTACTTCTACAGCGAGCGGGAGAACTGAATGGTGGCGATGAAGTGCTTGGCATCCGCCCGTGCAACGTTTGCGCTGTGGTTGTTGGCTGCCACGGCCCTGCTGGGCGGCTGTGGCCCGGGCGTGGGCGGCACCGGCACCGGTGACGCGGCCGATGCGCTGGGCGCTTTTGGCGCCACCGCAGCGTCGGTCTGCGCCGGTGAACTGGCTACTGTGCTGGCCTGCGCGGCAACCACCGGTGGTGGGGGTGGGGGCGGGGGTACAGCCGCCGCGCCGGCACCGGGCACCGCACCCGTCTATCTGGCCGACACGATCGACGGCCGCCGTGTGGCGGTCAGCGTGCAGGGCAACCTGATCGATGTCAATGCGCCGTGCGCGCGCGTCCGGTTCCGCGGCCAGTGGGGCACCATCGCCGGCCAGGCGGCGCGCTTCTACGGCAGCACCGAGCAGGACGGTTCAAGTACCCCGGCCACGCTGCAGGCCGTGGTGCGCGGCAGCGGCCTGGAGCTGACGCTGGTGGACACGCAGGGCCGCGTGCTGCTCGGCCCGGTGCTGGTGACGGCGCGTCCGGCGCCAGTGGCGGCGGGGGATTGTGGCTAGCGGGTAGTGCGTCGCGTGCTGTCCCCGGGTGTGCCCAACGGCACCGTCGGCCGGCCCTCTTGCAGCCAGCCCTGCATGCCGCCTTCCAGGCAGCGCGCATCGACCCCGAGTGCGCACAACGTGGCCGTCAGCCCCTGGCCGATTTCATGGCCCTTGGCGCAGACCACAACCACCGGGCGCTGGCTGCCGATGCTGTTTTTCCAGTCCAGCCAGGCGGCGGGATCGTGCCACTGCGCGCCGGCTATCTGCCCGCCGTGTTCGCTGCGCACAGCCGCGCGGCGCACGTCCAGCAGTTCGAAGTCGAAGGCGTGCGCCTGCCACAGCGCGAGTTCTTGAGGCGTGATGCGAGCCATGCTCATACTCCTGTCGAAAGAAGACGAACCACAAGCCCGACGCCGGCACAGGCGGCCAACAGCGGCAGCACGCCGAGCTTGAAGCGAAACAGCGCCACAGCCGCAGCCAGCGCGATGAAAGCGGACACAGCGTCGAAGCGCCCGCTGAAGCCCTGCGGCCACAGCACGTGGTAGCCGAAGAACAGGGCCAGGTTCAGGATCACGCCCACCACCGCCGCCGTGATCGCCGACAACGGCGCCGTGAAGCCGAGCTTGCCGTGCGTGGCTTCCACCAGCGGGCCGCCGGCCAGGATGAAGACGAAGGACGGCAGGAAGGTGAAGAAGGTCACCACCGTGGCCGCCGTGATGCCCGACAGCAGCATCGAGTCGGCGCCGAACACGGGCTGCAACCAGGCGCCGACAAAGCCCACGAAAGCCACCACCATGATCAGCGGCCCCGGCGTGGTCTCGCCCAGCGCCAGACCGTCGATCATCTGCGGCCCGCTGAGCCACTGGTGCTGCTCCACCGCGCCCTGATAGACGTAAGGCAGCACAGCGTAGGCACCGCCAAAGGTCAGCAGTGCAGCCTTGGTGAAGAACCAGCCCATCTGCGTCAGCAGGCCTTGCCAGCCGTGCGTGGCCAGCAGCCAGCCCATCACCGCAGCCCACATCAGCAGGCCGATGCCCAGCACGGCCGCCAGGCGACCACGCGAGAAGCGCGCATGCGACGGTGTCGGCGTATGGTCGTCGATCAGCGCCGGGCCGTAATGCGTCTGCGCCGCGCCGTGGCCGCCGCCGAGTGCAAAGACCTGCGGCGCAAAGCGTGCGCCGAGTGCGCCGATGAGCGCAGCGGCCAGCACGATGGCCGGGAACGGCGTGTCGAAGGCAAAGATGGCGACGAAGGCCAGCGCCGCGATGGCCCACATCCAGCGGTTCTTCAGCGCCCGCGTGCCGATGCGGTGCGCCGCGTGCAGCACCAGCGCCGTCACGGCGGGCTTGAGCCCAAAGAAGATGGCGGCCACCACCGGCAGGTCACCAAAGCGCAGATAGACCCACGACAGCGCGATCAGGATGAACAGCGACGGCAGCACAAAGAGCGCGCCGGCCACGATGCCGCCCCAGCTGCGGTGCATCAGCCAGCCGATGTAGGTGGCGAGCTGCTGCGCCTCGGGCCCCGGCAGCAGCATGCAGTAGTTCAGCGCGTGCAGGAAACGCTGCTCGCTGATCCAGCGCCGCCGCTCCACCAGTTCGCTGTGCATGATGGCAATCTGCCCGGCCGGGCCGCCGAAGCTGATGAAGCCGAGCTTGAGCCAGAAGCGCAAGGCGTCAAAGAAAGACACCGGCGCCGGGGCCTGGGCAGGCGATGGGTTCACGGCGCGAATTCCGGCGCTGCATGGAGCGCGTCAAACACCGCGGCGGCGGCAGCCACCAACGCATCGTCATCGGGATGCAGCGCACGCAGCCCCGCCAGCACGGCGGCCAGGCCGGCGGCTTCGGGCACCGGGATGCCACCGGTGTCGAGGTAGCGCACGGCCAGGCCCACGCGCGACAGGGTGGGGTCTGCGGCCAGGCCGAAGCTGGCGGCGATGACCTCGAAGCTGACCAGCACCCCGGCGTGCGTGAAGCGCGCGCCGTCAAAGTCAAAACCCAGCGCACCGCGCGGCGTTTGTGGCGGGTCGGCCAGCCACACAAACTGCGCCGCCGGGTCGATGAAACGGCGGATCAGCCACGTACACGCCAAACGGTCCACCCCCGGCCGCGCGCGGGTGGCCCAGCGCCGGCCCTGGTACCTGCGCGCTTCAAGCCGGGTGACGGCCAGCGCCGGGCCAGCGCGCGGTTCGCCCCTGGAGCCCCTGGAGTAGCGCGCCTCCACCGCCAGCCGCAGCGTGTCCATGTCCTGTTGCGCCTGCGCGGCGGCGGGGCCGGGCAGGTGGTCGCAGCGCTGCACCGCAGCCAGCGCGTCGGCCACCGTGCGCCAGCGTTTGCGGGCTTCGGGCTCGGTCAGTTGCGGCAGGTCTTGCCGCAGCACTTGCGCCGTGCTGCGCCAGTCGGCGTAGGTGGCGCTGCGGTCAAACAGCGCCAGCAGTTCCTGCTGCTGCGACGCGTCGCGCGCCGACAGCGACAGCACCGACGCACTGCCGCCATGGCCCTTTACCTCGGCGGCCAGCGTGTCGAACGCGCCGGCCTGCGCGTCGGGCAGCAGGTAGGCGCCGTCGCGCAAGGCGGCGCAGCCAAGCTGCTTCAGCGCCCGCCACACGCGCAGCCGCACGGCGCTGGGTTGCGTGGGCAGGGTGGTGATGAGCAGAGTCCACATGCTTTGCAATATACGCTACAGAATTTGTAATGCATATTACATTCTGATGGAGCCTGTGGCCGTACTTGTGACATGGCCTGCCTAGCGCTCCCCCGCGCGCCACGGCTTCATCAGCGCCTGCGGCACCTGCGCGCGCCGCGCCATCAGCACCAGCGCCACGATGGCCATCGCGTAGGGCAGCATCAGGTAAAGCTGATAGGGCAGTTCGAGCCCGAGCACACCCGGGCCGGCCTGCTGCAAACGCAACTGCAGCGCGTCGAAAAAGGCAAACAGAAGCGCGCCAAACAGCGCCTTGCCCGGCCGCCAGCTGGCAAACACCACCAGCGCCACGCAGACCCAGCCGCGGCCGTTGACCATGTTGAAGAAGAAGGCGTTGAAGGC
>JANNGN010000698.1:0-2438 GCA_031403895.1 Rubrivivax sp.
GGTTCAGGCGGAAAGCCTTGAAGCAGCCGTCGCGCTGGCGGCTGCGGATAAGCGTGAAGTGCCACGCCGCCTGCGCCGCCGCCGCCCCCACGCCGAGCAGGAACACAGTGCCCAGCCCGAGCGCACGCCCCAGCAGCGCCCACGCCACCAGGTGCATGGCATAGAACAGCATCACGGCGGCCACATCAAAGCGGCCCAGCGTGATGGCCGATGTCTTCATGCCAATGCGCAGGTCGTCGTCGCGATCGACCATCGCGTATTCGGTGTCGTAGGCCAGCACCCAGAACAGGTTGGCCAGCAGCAGCAGCCAGGCCTGCGGCGGCACAGCGGCCTGGATGGCTGCCAGGCTCCATTCGGTGCCGCCCTGCGCCGCCGCAAAGGCCATCGGGATGCCGAAGCTGAAGGCCACGCCCAACACGGCCTGCGGCATGCTGAGCACACGCTTGGCGTAGGGATAGATCAAGGTCACGGCCAGCGCCGCGAAGCTCAGCAGGATGGCCGGCGCGCTGGTCGTCAGCACCAGCGCAAACGCCGCCAATGCCAGCACCGCGCCCAGCGCCAGTGCCGCGCGCACCGACACAGCGCCGCGCGTCACCGGCCGCTGCGCAGTGCGCAGCACGTGCTGGTCGAAGTCCTTGTCGGCGACATCGTTGATGCAGCAGCCGGCGCTGCGCATGAGGATGGTGCCGAGCACGAAGACGATCAAAAGGTGCCAGCCCGGCCAGCCGTCGGCCGCGATCCACAGCGCGCTGAGCGTGGGCCACAGCAGCAGCAGCCAGCCGGCCGGGCGGTTCCAGCGGATGAGGTCCAGCGCCAGCGCCAGGCGGCTGGGCTGCGGGGTGGGGGATGTGCCGGCCTGCATCGGGCGGATTATCCGCAGCCCCGTCGATGTGCAGCCACGCGGGTTCAGGCGCGGCGCGCGTGTTTGTCAGCCCAGGCATCGGCGCCAGCCTGTTTGCGCCGGGCGGACAGGTCGGCTGGCCCCTGCCGGCTTGAGCCACCCGACAGCAGCTGCAGCGCATCGCGCCAATGCGCCACGCCGACGCCTTGGATGTGCTGGTTGCCAGGCGCACCACAGACCAGCAGTGCTTCGCCTTGCGGCGCCTGCGCCGCGTGGCGCTGCCAGGTGTGCAGGCCACGCAGCCAGTCGGTCTGGAAGGTGGCGCCGGACTTGAATTCCACCGGCTGCAGCGTGCCCGCGCTTTCGATCAGCAGGTCCACCTCGTTGCCGATGTTGTCGCGCCAGAAGTAAGGCGTGGCCGCAGCGCCGGTGTGGCGCAGGTGCTTGATGTAGTCGGCGATGCAGAGGTTTTCAAACAGGGCGCCGCGCATCGGGTGCGCGTTCATGGTGCGGGCGTCGGTGATGCCGAGCAGCCAGGCCGCCAGGCCTGTGTCGTGGAAGTAGAGCTTGGGCGTCTTCACCAGACGCTTGCCGAAGTTGGTGTGGTACGGCGGCAGGCGGAAGGCGACGTAGGTGGCCTCCAGGATGCCGAGCCAGTCACGCGCCGTGGTCTGTGCCACGCCCAGGTCGTTGGCCACGGCGTTCAGGTTCAGCAGCTGGCCGCAACGCGCGGCCATCATGCGCATGAAGCGCTGGAACTGCAGCAGGTCGCCGATGCGGCTGAGTTGCCGCACGTCGCGCTCCAGGTAGCTGGCGACGTAGCTGGCGTGCCAGTCGGCAGGGGCCACGTCGGTGGTGTGGATGGCGGGGTAGGCGCCGCGCACCAACAGCTCGTCAAGCGGCAGTGTGTTGAACACGGCCGTGCCTTCGGTGTACGACAAGGGCAGCAGTTCCAGAAAACCCGCGCGGCCGGCCAGGCTCTGGCTGATGGCCGCTGACAACAGCAGGTTTTGTGAGCCCGTGACGATGTAGCGGCCGGGGCGGCGGTCTTCATCGACCGTGGTCTGCAGGTACGACAGCAGCTCGGGCACGCGCTGCGCTTCGTCCAGCACCACGCCCGAAGTGGCAGCGCGAGCGTGCGCTGCCAGGAAGCCGCGCGGGTCGGCCGCCACGCGCTGGCGCACGTCGGGGTCTTCCAGCGACACGTAGCTGTGGCCTGGCATGGCGCTGCGTGCCAGCGTGGTCTTGCCCGACTGGCGAGGGCCCGTCAGCACCACCACCGGGAAGCCGCGAGCCAGGCGCAGCAGGCGCTGGGCGGCAGTGCGGGTGAACATGATGATTTGCTGTTTCAGCTTTGAAGGCTGAAATTGTAAATCCTGATCGGTTCAACCGTCCAACTGCTTCTGAAACACCAGCCCCGCGTGCTCGCGCAGCGCGTGGAACTTGATTTTCGGCCAGTTGTCCTGCATCGCGCGCAATTCACCGGCGTATTCCAGCAGCACGGTGGGCGCGTCAACCGCGTCCAGCGCGACGCGGTGGGCATTGCCGTCGATGAAGCGCTGCAGTTCCTTTTCGCTCGCCGCCGTGCCTTCTGGCA
>JANNGN010000699.1:0-4214 GCA_031403895.1 Rubrivivax sp.
GTGAGCCAGAACGCGGGGTCGGCGTCGCGCACACCCGTGGGCGCGGCGTCCTGCAGCACGTTGAACAGGCGGTCGCCGGCCTGCCAGCGCATCTCCAGCGCCTGGCCTGCCCAGAGGCGAAACACCATCGACAGCTGCATCGCGGCCTCGGCGTCCACGCTGCGCAAACCGGCCCAGTCAAAGACCCAGGGCAGCGGCATCTGCAGCGACTGCGAGCGCAGGCGCGCGACGGCTTCAATGTCGAGGATGTCGGGGCAGACCCAGCCCACGTCGCCATGGCCGCGCGACGCGGTGCTGGTGACGATGGGCTCGTCGGCCAGTGCATCGGCCACCAGCTTGGGCAGTGAATACCACTGTGGCGCGCTCCAGCCGAACTGCTGCGCGTAGTCCAGCGCCAGGCTCTCGAAACGCTGCTGCTGGCCGGTGGCGCGGTACAGGTCGAACAGCACGAGCCATGTTTCTGCATGCTGGGACCGTTCACCGCCGATGCCGGTGATGCGTTGCAGCGCCTCTTCACAGGGGCCGAAATCGGCATTGGCGAAGGCGATCACGGCTTCGTCGAGTTCGGGGTCGTGCACGACTTCACTCACCTCGACCGCGAAGCCGCTGCCGAAGTCGGTGCTTTCCGGGGGCGGGCCGCCGATCGTGCCGTGGTGCGGGTTGTTGTGCGGGCCACTGCTCGGGCCTGGGCCGGCACCGTCAAAGGACACCGACGACAGTGGCGCCAGCGGCGGCAGGCCCGAGACCATCTGCACCGGGGCCGGCGCCGCAGCGGGCGGCAGCGTGATGTCGGGCAGCGGCGACAGGGCCGGTGCCGCGCCGGGCCTTGCGAAGGGCGACGCAGCATGTGCGCTGACTGTCGCCGCCGACGGCGCAGCCGCATGTCGCGCTTCCATTTCAAACATCGGCGCGCGCGCAGCGGCGGCAGCTGCAGCGGCTGCTGCGGCAGGTGCCGCTTCGGATGCGGGCGCGTACGAGCCCGGCCCGCGGCCACGGCCGGTGGTGTTGAAGCCGGCGTCGCCGACCATCTGCTGCTCGATCTCGTCGATCTTGGCCTTCACGCCGTCGGGCCGCGGCTGGTTGTCGGGCATCCGGGCTTCAGAGTCGTCCAGCCGCGACGACGTGCCCAAAGAAGCCAGCTGCTCGGGCGAAAGGCCCTCGCGGCGCACCCGGCGCAGCATGTCGAATTCGCGCTTGCGCACGAAGTCGTTGCGGCGTTTGCGTTCGATCATGGCCCTGAGCTCGGACTTCTCGAGCTCAAGTTCCTTGGTATCTTCCTGGCGCGAATTGAGGTCGGTCCAGTCGGTGGCGGGGTTCGCGACGAACCTCACCACCTTGCGGAAGAAACTCTCGTTTTCGGCCATGGGGAATGGTACTCCGGGCTTCTGGCGCAGCAGCTTGGGCCCCAGGCGGGCTGAGGCAGTCAACAACAGGTCGGTGGCGTGGGCGGGCGTGAAAGGGTTCGCACGATCGCTGCGGCCCGGCCCTGGCGCCGGGGCTGCGATCAGTCGCCGAACATCTTTTGCTTCATCTCGCGCCGCTGCTGCGCTTCGAGTGACAGCGTGGCGGTGGGCCGTGCCATCAGCCGGGCCAGGCCAATCGGTTCGCCGGTTTCGTCGCAGTAGCCGTATTCGCCGGTTTCCAGCCGGGTCAGCGACTGCGCGATCTTTTTCAGCAGCTTGCGTTCACGGTCGCGCGTGCGCAGTTCAAGCGCGTGTTCTTCCTCGATCGTGGCGCGGTCCACCGGGTCGGGCACGATGGAGGTGTCTTCGCGCAGGTGCTCGGTGGTTTCGCCGGCGCTGGACAACAGGTCGTCCTTCTGCTGCTGCAGCCGCGCGCGGAAGAAGTCGAGCTGCTTGTCCTTCATGTATTCCGATTCGGGCATGGCCAGCAGCTCGGGCTCGCTCAGCTCGCGGCCCGGTTTGCCTTTCCAGGCATTCGCCAGCTTGGGGTCTATTTTCTGGACAGGCTTGGGCAATTCAGCCGTTTCGTTCATCGGGCGGGCGGCCGGTTTGGCCGCGGGTGCAAAGCGATCGGTGAACCGGTTGGTGATGGGCGCCGGCGCGGGAAGGGGTGTGGGTGCAGCAGCGGCTGCCTTGCCGGTGGCGGCTTTGGTGGCAGTCTTTGGCGCAGGCGCCTTGGCCGCAGGCGCAGCAGGCTTGGGCGCTACGGGCGCGGCAACTTTGGCTGCAGGCTTGGGTGTGGGCGTGGCTGTTGCGGTTTTCGCGGCAGCGGTAGCAGTGGTGGCAGTGGTGGCAGTGGTAGCAGTGGTGGCCGTGGTGGCCGTGGTGGCACTTGCGGCACTGAGCGCACTGGTAGCGTGGGCGGGCTTGGCCGCCACTGTCTGGGCAGGCTTCGCCACTGGTTTGCTCACGGCCGCTGACTTGGCAGCTGGCTTGGCGGGTGGCTTGTTCACGGGGACCTCCTCCCCTTTCGGGAACGCTGAATCGATTTGTGCCGCCAGTGCTTCTGCATGCGGCGGCGGGGTGGCCTGTGGTGTTGCCTTCTGGCTGGGTCTGAGCTTCAAGGCGCGCGGATTGTAGCCACGCATCCAGCCTGCCCCCGGGCGCGGCCGAAGGGCCACGCCGCAGGCAGTGGCGGGCATCACGTCAAGCACTGCTCCAGTCCTTGCAGCAGCACGTCCTTGGGCATGTCGATGCCGATGAAGACCATCTTGCTGCCCTTTTCTTCACCGGGCGCCCACTTCGGCCCCAGGTCGCTGCCCATCAGCTGGTGCACACCCTGGAAGATGACCTTGCGCTCGCTGCCCTTCATGTAGAGCACGCCCTTGTAGCGCAGCATCTTGGGGCCGTACACCTGCACGATGGCGCCGAGAAAGTCTTCCAGCTTGGCCGGATTGAAGGCCTTTTTGCTGCGGAAGACGAAGGACTTCACGTCGTCGTCATGGGCATGGTGAGCGGGGTGGTCACAGTGTTCGTCGTGAACATGGCCGGGCTGGCCGTGGTCATGGTGCTCATGGGCGTGGCCGTCGTCAGCGTTCAGGAACTCGGGGTCGATCTCGAGCTTGGCGTTGAGGTTGAAGCCCTTCAGGTCAAACACCTCCGAAATGGGCACCTCGCCAAAGTGCACCTTGCGTTGCGGTGCGCGCGGGTTCATGTGTTTGACGCGGTGCATCAGTGCGGCCAGTTCGGCCTCGTTCACCAGTTCAGACTTGCTGATGAAGATCTGGTCGGCAAAGCCGATCTGGCGCCGTGCTTCCTGGCGCGCGTCGAGTTGGCTGCCGGCGTGTTTGGCGTCCACCAGGGTCAGCACGCTGTCGAGCAGATAGCTTTCTGCGATTTCGTCGTCCAT
Source organism: Rubrivivax sp. (assembly GCA_031403895.1). Lineage (GTDB taxonomy): Bacteria > Pseudomonadota > Gammaproteobacteria > Burkholderiales > Burkholderiaceae_C > Rubrivivax. Next base: position 3,313 of record JANNGN010000699.1, read on the forward strand.
GAAAAAGGTCTGTGCCACCGGGCCGGGGTCGGCGAGGCCGGTGGTTTCGATGACGACGCGGTCGAAGTGCAACTCTCCCTTGCGGCGCTTCTCGGCCAGGTCGGCCAGCGTGCTGCGCAGGTCTTCGCGGATGGTGCAGCAGACGCAGCCGTTGTTCATCTGGATGATCTGCTCCTGCGTGTCGGCGACCAGGATTTCGTTGTCGATGTTCTCTTCACCGAATTCGTTCTCGATGACGGCGATCTTCTGGCCGTGCGCTTCAGACAGCACGCGCTTGAGCAGCGTCGTCTTGCCCGAGCCCAGGAAGCCGGTGAGGATGGTGGCGGGTATCAAACCTTGCGTCATGGCGGCGATGTGTCGGTCGAGGGGCAGTGAGATGGGGGTCGGCGACTGTGTTGCAAGGCTGCCGGGCTGTCAAGACGGGTGGCTGGCGAGTTGACGGGCGCGCATTGTCGCCGCAGCACAGACCGTGTGCCGAGGCTCGGTTATTCTTGCCGCCCAATCACTGCCGGCACCGCAGCAACGTGTCCGACCCAGCTTCTACCCGGTCCGTGCGCGAGCGGACCGCTCCCGGCGCGGACGCCCATCCGGAAAGGCGCTCCGACCCGCGCGCCGACCGGCGCACCGACGGACATTCAGACAAGCGCAGCTTCTTTGAACGCGTGGTCGAACTCATCTCGCCCGGCCCCGACAGCAAGGCCGAGCTGATCCGCACGCTGGCCACGGCTGAAGACCGCGAGCTGATCGAGCCCGAGTCGCGTCTGATGCTCGAAGGCGTGCTGCGCATGGCCGACATGACGGCTGGCGACGTGATGGTGCCGGCCACGCGCATGGACCTGCTGTCGATAGCGGCCGACTACGACGAGATCCTGGCCGCAGTGATCGAAACCGCACATTCGCGC
>JANNGN010000700.1:0-1974 GCA_031403895.1 Rubrivivax sp.
ACAACGCGACGCAGGTGCTGGCTGATCGCATCGCGAAGGCCGATGCACAGCTGGTGCTGCGCACCCGCGTGGCGCGCCAGGCCACCTTCGGCCGCCAGCGCTTTCGTCTGGCACTGGAATTGCATATCGAGGACAACGGCCCAGGCGTGCCCGAAGACATCCGCGACCGCATCTTTCACCCTTTGGTGAGCGGGCGCGAAGGTGGCTCCGGGCTCGGCCTGACGCTGGCGCAGACCTTCGTGCAGCAACATCACGGCACGATCGAATGCGACAGCGTCCCGGGGCGGACGGTGTTCAAGATCCTCATTCCATTGCCCTGACGGCCCTTCGCCGGGCGCGACACGCACGCATGAAACCCATCTGGGTCGTCGACGACGATCAATCCATCCGCTTCGTGCTCGAAAAAGCGCTGGCCCGCGAGCAGTTCAGCGTGCGCTCATTCTCCAGCCCGCGCGATGTGATGAAGGCGCTGGAAGACGACGCGCCGCAGGTGCTGGTGAGCGACATCCGCATGCCCGGTGGCAGCGGCATCGAATTGCTGGCGCAAGTCAAGCAGCGCCACCCGGGGCTGCCGGTGATCATCATGACGGCGTTCTCGGACCTGGACAGCGCCGTCTCGGCCTTCCAGGGCGGCGCCTTCGAGTACCTGCCGAAGCCCTTCGACGTGAATGCGGCGGTGGAACTGATCCGCCGCGCGGTGCAGGAAAGCCTGCGCGAAGATGTGGCCGAGGTCACGCCCGCGCAGGCGCCCGAGATGCTGGGCCAGGCGAGTGCGATGCAGGACGTGTTCCGCGCCATCGGGCGCCTGAGCCAAAGCAACGTCACGGTCATGATCACTGGCGAAAGTGGCACCGGCAAGGAACTGGTGGCGCGCGCGCTGCACAAGCACAGCCCGCGTGCGCAGGGGCCTTTCGTCGCCATCAACACGGCGGCGATTCCGAAGGACTTGCTCGAAAGCGAACTCTTCGGCCACGAGCGTGGCGCCTTCACCGGCGCGCAAACCACCCGTCGCGGCCGCTTCGAACAGGCTGACGGCGGCTCGCTGTTTCTTGACGAAATTGGCGACATGCCTTTCGATTTGCAGACGCGTTTGCTGCGCGTGCTCAGCGACGGCCAGTTCTACCGCGTCGGCGGCCATCAGCCGCTGAAGAGCAACGTGCGCGTCATCGCCGCGACGCACCAAAACCTGGAAGAGCGGGTGCGCCAGGGCGTCTTCCGCGAAGACCTGTACCACCGCCTGAACGTCATCCGGCTGCGCCTGCCGCCGCTGCGCGAAAGGCGCGAAGACATCCCCATGCTGACGCGCCTGTTCCTGGGCAAGAGCGCGCGTGAACTGGGCGTGGACGCCAAGCGCATCACCGACGACGCGTTGACGCACCTGGCGGGCTTCGACTTTCCTGGCAACGTGCGTCAGCTTGAAAACCTGTGCCACTGGCTGACGGTGATGGCGCCGGCTCAAGTGGTGGAAGCGAAAGACCTGCCGCCCGAACTGCTGCAAGCCGGGATCGCGCTGCAAAGCGTTGCAGCGGCGGGTTCCGCGAGTGCAGCGGCGGCCGCAACCGACACCGCCGGGGCGCCGGTACCTGCCGCCACGGAAGCGGGCGCGGTCGCCGCGCCGCCCCCGAGTTGGCTGCTCGACCTGCAGCGCGACGCACGCCGGCGCCTGGAAGCCAACGAGCCCAATGTCTGGGAGACGCTGTCGCAGCAGTTTGAAGCCGGCCTGATCCAGACCGCGCTCGACCTCACACGCGGCCGTCGCATCGAAGCCGCCCAGCGCCTGGGCATTGGCCGCAACACCATCACGCGCAAGATTCAGGAACTGGGCTTGCCGGACTGAATGGGCCGGCCGGCGAGCGCCCGAGACTGGTGCGCTACCGGCTGGTAGGCTACAGTTCCACGACCACCGGCGCGTGGTCGCTGGGCCTTTCGTTCTTGCGCGGCAGCTTGTCGATGACGCAGGCCTTCACGGCCGGC
>JANNGN010000701.1:0-2480 GCA_031403895.1 Rubrivivax sp.
GCCACCGAGACACCGTCCTTGGTGACGGTGGGGGCGCCGAAACTGCGCTCGAGCACGACGTTGCGGCCTTTGGGGCCCAGGGTGACCTTGACTGCGTTGGCCAGGATGTTCACACCCTCGACCATGCGGTGACGCGCGTCAGCGCCAAAAATGACGTCTTTTGCTGCCATGTGTAATTCTCCGGAATCAGTGTTGTAGGGGGTGTGGAATTACTTCTCGACGACGGCGAAGAGGTCTTCTTCTTTCATCACCAAGAGTTCTTCACCGTCCACCTTGACGGTCTGGCCGCTGTACTTGCCAAACAGCACGCGGTCACCGGTCTTGACGTTGGGAACGACGAAGTCGCCCTTGTCGTTGCGCTTACCCGGGCCGACCGCCAGGACTTCGCCCTGGTCCGGCTTTTCAGCGACGTTGTCGGGGATCACGATGCCCGAAGCGGTCTTGGTTTCGTTCTCGAGGCGCTTGACGATCACACGATCGTGCAACGGACGAAGTTTCATAGGATCTCCTTGGGATTGGCGTTGATGCTGTTTTTTCCGGGTCGCCAACGAAGTTAGCCCCCGCTGACATGCAAGAGTCGGGCGCCAGTTGTGGCATTGTTCCGACTGTTAGCACTCAACGTGGTCGAGTGCTAGCAATCAGATTATAGGGTTCGATCGTGGCAGTTCAAGGGGCATGGATCGCCGCTTGGCTACGATGTGTCTTGCTCAACGGCGGAGAGCGCCATGCTGAACACCACCACGCTGCCCTGTCGGCGCCGCCGACAGGCGTTGAAGCTGCTGACCAGCCTGCTGACCAGCGCCTGGGCAGGCGCCACATCCGCGCAGGCGACGGACGCTCAGCTGCTGCCGCTCTTCGACGCCCACCTGCACTACAGCCATGACGCCTGGGAGCGCCTGCCGCCCAGGGACGCGGTGGCCCTGCTGCGCCAGGCGGGGCTGAAGCGAGCCATGGTGTCCAGCAGCAGCGACGACGGCACGCAGAAGCTTTATGCCGAAGCGCCTGACCTCGTGTTGCCAGTGCTGCGCCCGTACCGCAGCCGGGGTGAAATCGGTAGCTGGATGCACGACGGCAGCATCGTCAGCCACCTCGAATCGCGCCTGTCCCGGTACCGCTACGTGGCGATTGGCGAATACCACATCTACGGTGCCGACGCCGACCTGCCCGTCATGCGGCGCGTGGTGCAACTGGCGCGCGAACACAAACTTTTCCTGCATTCGCATTCCGACGCCGATGCCATCGACCGCCAGTTCAAACAGGACCCGAACGCACGCATCCTGTGGGCGCATTCCGGCTTCGAGACGCCCGAGAAAGTGCGCGAGATGCTGCGCAAGCACCCACAACTCTGGTGCGACCTGGCCTTTCGCAGTGACCACGCGACTGCGGGCAAGGTCGATGCCGGTTGGCGCGCGGCCTTCCTGGAATTCCCCGAGCGCTTCGTGCTCGGCACCGACACCTACACACCCGAGCGTTGGTACTACGTGGTGGAGCATGCGCGCTGGTCGCGGCAATGGCTGGCTGACCTGCCGCGCGACGTGGCCGAGCGCATTGCCTGGAAAAACGGCGAAGCGCTATTCACGGCGCTGCTGGCGCGGCCAGTGGCGCGGTGAAGGCGGTGCGCGGCGCGAAAGGCTTCTTCGGCCTGGTCGCAGCGGCTGCCGCCGCCTTCACCTTTGCAGTTCCCGCGGTGGCAGACTGTCCGGCGCCGCCTGCGGGCGCGGCGGTGATGGACGACGGCACTGTGCAGGCGGTCTGGCAGCCGGAACCCGGCCCGATCACGGTCGGCCGCCCCTTCGCCTTGCTCGTCACGCTGTGCCCCGCAGACGCCCAGTTGCAGCGCGTGGACGCCACCATGCCCGAACACCGCCACGGCATGAACTACCGCGCCAGCATCAAGCCGTTGGGCGAAGGACGCTGGCGCGTCGAAGGCCTGCTGTGGCACATGAGCGGCCGCTGGGAGCTGCGCCTGGACGTGCAGTCGCAGGACAAAGCACACCGCTTGCGCCAGTCCGTGGTGTTGCCGTGAGACGGGCGGCAGCGGCGCTGGGCTTGGCCGTTTTTGCGCTCGCGGTGCAGGCCCAGGTGCTGCTGGATTTTTCGCCCCAGGAACAAGCCCGCATCGCCTCGCACGGCCCCTGGCCGCCTGCGGCCACACGGGACTCGGCCAACCGCGCTGATGGCCGCAGAGCCGCGGCGGCCTGGGGTCGCCAACTGTTCTTCGATCTGCGTCTGTCGGCCAGCGGCCGCATGTCCTGCGCCACTTGCCATCAACCTGCGCGGGCTTTTCAGGACGGGCGGCCTACGGCGCGTGCGCTTGCCGATGGCAAACCCGGCCCACGCAACACGCCCAGCCTGCTGGACGCCAACCAGCACCGCTGGCTGGGTTGGGACGGCGCCCACGATTCGCTCTGGGCCGCGAGCCTGGCGCCGCTGTTGGCCGACGGCGAGATGGCGCAGACGGCTGCCGGCCTGGCCGCCCG
>JANNGN010000702.1:0-3927 GCA_031403895.1 Rubrivivax sp.
GTTGAGGCTGGGCGGTGCGGGCGGTAGAGGCTTCTTGGTCAGCACATACGCCGCCCTGATCTCGTCAGGATCGAACATCAGGGATGCCGGCAAGTCCGGGCAGGTGCGCCCCAGGCGCATCATCCGTGCGATCCGCCAAGATACCACCATGAACAGCGTCAGCGCACGTTCGATCTTGCCCAGGCTTGCCACCTAGCCCTGCCCTTGGCCCCAAAAAAGCGCTGAACAAAACTTTCCATGCCGCTTATCTTTGGGGATGGAACAGCAGAGCCAGATAAAGCAGAGGTTGTCGCAGCAGGGCTCGATCGAGGCGATCCGCCGACTATTGGACGGTGATGTGCATCCCAATCGATCGTCGCTTGCCGAGGCAGTGTGCCAGCAGTTCGGTTTTTTTGACGCCCGACAGCGTGCGCAAACCGCTGGCTGTGTCAAAGCACTTCGGGAGTTGGAGCGTGCCGGTCATTTTGTACTACCGGCGGTTGGTGCTGGCGGGCGCGGCATAGGCAAGACAGCGAGGCGTCTTGGCGTGCCGGTCGATCTCGCGCTGGGTGTACCGGCCCAGGCAGGCGATGTGCGTGGACTCACACTGGTCAAGGTCAACACCGTCGAGGCGATGCGTGTGTGGAACGAGATGATGCTGTGCGAGCACCCCCAGGGTGCCGGGCCCCTGGTGGGGGCGCAGATGCGATATCTGATCGGCTCGGAGCACGGCTGGCTTGGCGGGTTCGGGTTCGGCGCAGCGGCGCTGCAGTTGCGCGACCGGGACCAATGGATCGGCTGGGGACGCGGCCACGCGACGGCAGCACGTGCACCGTGTGGTGGGCATGAGTCGATTCCTCATTCGGCAATCGGTGCGCTGTCACAACCTGGCCTCGCGCGCGCTGGGGATGGCATTGCGCAGCATCGGTGCGGATTTCGAGACCCAGTATGGATACCGCCCCTGGCTGGTGGAGAGCTTCGTGGACACCGAGCATGTCACCGGGACGTGTTATCAGGCCGCCAACTGGGAGACAGGGAGGCCATCGGGCACAGTCAAGGGCGAGGTCGCCAGGACCGCCGGCACGAGAATTCCAAGTCGATCAAGACCATCTATGTGTATGCGCTGGAGGCCGATTTGCGCACCCGCATGGGCGTGGCCGAACCCATCCACGTCGACCCGGTCGCGCTCGGCATAGCCGAGGGCTTGGACGGCGCCGAGTGGGCGAACAACGAGTTTGGCGGCGCCAACCTCGGCGACCAGCGTCTGAACGAGCGCTTAGTCGATAGCGCCCGCACGCTGGCCGCGATGCCCGGGCGCGCGTTCTGCGGTGTGGCCCAGGGCGACGTGGCCGCCGTCAAGGGGTACTACCGCCTGATCGACAAACCCGATGACTCACAGCTCACCATGCAGGCGATCCTGGCCCCTCACCGCCAGCGCACCGTGCAACGGATGAGCGCGCAGACCACGGTGCTGTGCATTCAGGACGGCACCGATCTGAACTACTCGGGGCTGGCGCAGTGCCAAGGGCTGGGCTCGATCGGCACCAACCAGACCGGCGCCCGCAGTCCGGGGCTGCACCTGCATTCGACCCTGGTGGTCAACACCGAGGGCCTGCCGCTGGGGGTATTGGGCGCTCAATGCGCGGCGCCAACCCCGAAGCCCAAAGACGATGATCGACCCGCGTGCGCCATCCCGATCGAAGAGAAGAAGACCTTTGCTTGGGAATCAAGGGGTTGCGCGACTGCATCGAGGTGGCCGACGAATTGCCCGATACGCGGCTGGTCTGCGTGATGGACCGTGAGGCGGATTTCTTCGAGCTGTTCGACGAGCAACGTCGAACCCGCAGCGTCGATCTGTTGGTGCGCGCAAAGCGCGACCGCGCAAGCAACGACGAACTCGAACTCAATCTCTTCGACTCCGTCAGACAGGGCGCCGTGCAAAGTCAGCTCCGGATCAAAGTGCAACGCCAGAGTGCCCGACCGAAGAAAAGCAAGCAAAAGGCGCGCGCCGGCAAGAAGCAGCGCACGGCGCAGGTCGCCTTGCGCTATCGGCGCATCGAGCTGCGTCCGCCATCGCATCACAAGGCAAAGGAGCCCATCACGTTGTGGGTCGTGCATGTTGTCGAAACGTCGCCACCAGCCGATGCCGAGCCCATCGAGTGGTTCTTGCTGACGACCCGCGAGGTCTCCTCGGCCGAGCAAGGCCAAGAGTGTCTGCGTTGGTATTGCTTGCGCTGGCGCATCGAAGACTGGCATCGTGTGCTCAAAAGCGGCTGTCGCATAGAGGCTCTGCAACACAAAACTGCCGAGCGACTCAAGCGCGCAATCGGCATCAACATGGTCATCGCCTGGCGAATCATGCTCATGACGCTGCTGGGCAGAGAATGCCCGGACCTTCCTGCGGAGGTTTTGTTCTCGGACCTCGAGATCGAGGTGCTGCAGGCTTACTCAAAAAAAACAGAATCGCCAAGCCCACGCGACTTGGCGATGCCGTGCGTCTTGTAGCGCGGCTCGGCGGTTACCTCGGTCGCCCCAAAGACCCACCCCCGGGACACCCACTGATGTGGCAAGGCTCTGCGCAATTGCAATCGCTGTGCGAAGGCCTCTCCCTCAGGGACTGGACTGCCGACTAGGAACATTTATGGGCAAAGGGCAGGGCTAGCCACCCCACTTCATGATGGCCACAGGCAAGAGCAGGCCGGTACGGCACCGCAAGGCTCAGACGGCGGCAGCTAGCAACAAAGAAGTCGTACTCAGGCCTTGTGTGGGGCTATGCGTCAGCGCGACGCACTTGTCACATGCCCAAGGGTCGAAGCGGGCGATAGGGACCTGTCAGATCGCGCTGTGACGACACAGACCTCGTCACAAGTTTCGTCACAAAGCAAAACGCCGCCCATTTGGGCGGCGTCTGCCGATTCGTAAGTTGTTGTTTTTGATCGAGAATCTGTGGTTGCGGGGGCAAGATTTGAACTTGCGACCTTTGGGTTATGAGCCCAACGAGCTACCAGGCTGCTCCACCCCGCGACTGAAGGTGAGAGTCTAGCATGCCTCACGCAGTGGTGCTGTCCAGCGGCGACCCGCACGCGACAGTCCGGCCTGTGCAGCGTCGGTTTGACGTGCGGCGCAGCTTGATAGGCCACCGACTTGGCAGCAACAGTTTTACCGCCATCTTCATCAGCAACAGCTTGCCGGGAAGACCAAACAATCCGAACCGCCGCAGCAGCGCCCGCTGCGACGGGATGCGGGCAGTGACATCGGCCTTGTGCAGCAGCGCGGGTACTGGCCGAGCCGACACTTTGGTTTCGCTCACCATGAAGCGCTCTCGCTTCCAGCAAGAGGCGCGCCAGTCGGCATAAAAATCCAGCATCTCCGGCCGGCCTGCGGCGCCGGCCAGCGCGCCAAAATCCGGTGACCAGTAGCAGCGGTCCCCAAAAAAAACCAGTACCGCCGCCATCGGCAACACCGGCTGCACCACCCGCAGCTCCACCGCCCGCTTCATCAGACCGAACAAGCGCTCGACGCCGTGCAGCCAGAACCCCGTCTTGGGCACCCAACTCCCGGCCGATGCGCCGAGCAGCAGCGGCCACGCCCATGCCAGGGGCCGTTAATACAAGCGCGCTGCGGCCCTGCACCACGTCGCCGGCCTGGCTTGTCAACAGCCGCGTCCTGGCCAGCGTCGCTGTCACGCCGGAGCGACGCATCATGGCTGAGGCCGTTCCATCAAGAACGGCCGCCACCTGCCCTGGTGGCAGCTTTTTTCGTTTGCTTCAATCCGCGCCGGACGTTTCTGGCCGGCGAGACCATGACCCAATCCACCGAAATTAAGCCTCACGACTTGTATGAGCAGGAAGGATGGGGTTTGACATGATGAGGTGGCCGAGGCTGAGATCGGCCTGGCACGAAGCGCTGGTAGTTGGAGCCGAGCATGGTGATGGCGTGTTTGATTTC
>JANNGN010000703.1:0-2567 GCA_031403895.1 Rubrivivax sp.
GGGCCGCACCGAATTGATGGACGAGGATAAGGCCTTCTTCGCGCAGCCGACGACACTGCGCAAGCTGGCCGAGGTGCTGCCGGGCGCCGACATCTTCCTGGGCCTGAGCGCAGCCGGCGTGCTCAAGCCCGAGATGGTGGCGGCGATGGCACGAAGGCCGCTGATCTTTGCGCTGGCGAATCCGACGCCGGAGATCTCACCCGAGCTGGCCAAGGCCGCGCGGCCCGACGCCATCATCGCCACCGGCCGCACCGACTACCCGAACCAGGTCAACAACGTCCTGTGCTTCCCGTACATCTTCCGTGGCGCGCTGGACTGCGGCGCGACGACGGTGACCGACGCGATGGAGATCGCCGCCGTCTATGCCATCGCAGAATTGGCGCAGGCCGAGCAGAGCGATGTGGTGGCTGCGGCCTATGCCGGCATCACGCTGTCTTTCGGACCCGAGTACCTGATCCCGAAGCCCTTTGACCACCGGCTGATGATGATGATCGCCCCGGCCGTGGCCAAGGCGGCCGCCGAATCAGGCGTGGCGCAGCGGCCGATAGCCGACCTGGTGGCCTACCGCGAAAGGCTGAAGACTTTTGTCTATGCCTCGGGCACGACGATGAAACCCATCTTCGACCAGGCGCGCAAGGCGCGCAACAAACGCGTCGCCTATGCCGAAGGCGAAGAAGAGCGCGTGCTGCGCGCGGTGCAAGTGGTGGTGGACGAAGGCCTGGCGCGGCCGACGCTGATCGGCCGGCCTTTGGTCATTGCGGCGCGCATCGAGAAGTTCGGCCTGCGCCTGAAGGAAGGCCTGGACTACGAAATCGTCAACGTCGAACAGGACGCGCGCTATCGCGACTTCTGGATGACGTACCACCGCATGACCGAACGCAAGGGCGTCTCGGTGCACCTGGCCAAGATCGAGATGCGCCGCCGGCTCACGCTCATCGGCGCCATGCTGCTGCACAAGGGCGAGGTGGACGGCATGCTGTGCGGCACCTGGGGCACCACCGCCACGCACCTGCAGTACATCGACCAGGTCATCGGCCAGCGCGCTGGCGGCAGCCCGAGCACGGCGCAGGACGTGCGCGTCTATGCCTGCATGAACGGGCTTATGCTGCCTGGGCGCCAGGTGTTCCTGGTCGATACGCACGTCAATGCAGACCCGAGCGCCGAAGAGCTGGCCGAGATCACCGTGATGGCGGCTGACGAAATGATGCGCTTCGGCCTGCAACCGCGTGCCGCGCTGCTGTCGCACTCGAACTTTGGCACCAGCGACCATCCAAGCGCGGTCAAGATGCGGCGCACGCTGGCGCTGCTGCGCGAACAGGCACCGTGGCTGGAAGTGGACGGCGAAATGCACGGCGACGTAGCGCTGGACGCGCAGGCGCGGCGCCAGGTCATGCCGCACAGCACGTTGACGGGCGAAGCCAACCTGCTGGTGCTGCCGAACATCGACGCCGCCAACATCGCCTACAACCTGCTCAAGACTGCGGCCGGCGGCGGCATCGCCATCGGGCCGGTGCTGCTGGGGGCGGACAAGCCGGTGCATATCCTGACACCCAGCACGACCGTGCGGCGCATCGTCAACATGACCGCCCTCACCGTAGCGGATGCTGAGGCTGGACGTGCATCAAGCCCTGCGGCTTGATGCACGCCTGCCGAAGAGCCCGAGCTCTGCGAGGGTGCGGCCTGCAAGGCGAAGCGGGACGTGCATCAAGCCCTGCGGCGTGAGCCCTCAGATGCCGGCAGCCAGCGTACGCGCTGTAAGGTCATGAATGACAGGCCTCTTGAAACTGTCACACAGGCTTTGGATCCTGCAAGTCCACGCCCAACTGCAACCAGCCTCCACGTCGGCCTATGTGAGCACACGCTAATGACCAAACTCAACTGCCCCAATTTCGGGCAGCAGCTTGAGTTTTTAGGGGGGTTACGGTAGCATTACCGATTGATTTTTCAGGGTTAACCCGTGTTCTGGACTGGTTCCGTCGCGTCGAGCGCAGTCATTCGGCGGGCACTGCGCAAGTGGGGGGGCACCATCGCTGTGGCGTTGGTGGCCAGTTCAGGGTTGCTGGCCGGAGCTTCCGTCCTGGCCCGGACTCCTGAACAATCCGGCCCTGTTGGCAAGGTGGCTTTGGTCACGCTGCCTGCACAGGCCCAGGCCGCCCACAAGCTGATATTGAGCGGCGGGCCCTTCCCGTATTCAAAGGACGGCACCGTATTCGGCAATCGTGAACGTCTGTTGCCCCCCAAAACGCGCGGCTTCTACCGCGAATACACCGTCAAGACGCCGGGCTCGCGTGACCGGGGCGCGCGCCGCATCATTTGCGGTGGCAAACCACCCACGCAGCCAGAAGCCTGTTTCTACACCGACGATCACTACGCCAGCTTTAAACAAATCGCACCGTGAACGCCGCCACCGACATCTCTTTCTTTCACTGCCCAACAAGGAGGATCGCGACCATGGAGTTGCAGACCATCCGCCCCAACCTCGTGCAGGCCATTCGGGCCTACCGGGTTGACGATCTGATGTCCTCGGCTGACGCCGCCGGACAGCACTTTCTGTACGCCAACCTGTC
>JANNGN010000704.1:0-2887 GCA_031403895.1 Rubrivivax sp.
GCCCACCACCGGGTCTTCCATGTTGAAGTAGGACAGCGCAATGTCCGACTGCAGCGTGATCACGCCGCGTATGCCCTGGCGCGCCAGGTTGGGCGCCACCTTGCGGCCGGGCATGGCGACGTTGATGAAGTCGGGCGGCACCCGTTCGATGAAGTCGTGCTGGCCGTTGAGAAAGCTCAGCCAGCGCGGCTGCGATTCTTCAATGATGCTGATTTCCACCCGGTCCAGGATCGGCAGCCTGCGGCCCCGCATCTTTGCCGCGATGGCCAGGCCCTCGGCGTCGTCGGCCGCCGGTTCGGCCTGCCAATAACGTTCACGGTAGGCGGGGTTGCGCTCCAGCACGATGAGCGAAGAACGCCGCCACTGGCCCAGCTTGAACGGCCCGGTGCCGACCGGATGCTCGGCGATCCTGTCGCCATAGGCCTGCACCACCTCGCGCGCGACGGCGCCGAAGAGGTCGCTCACGGCCATGGTCTCGATGAAGCGCGGGCGCGGCTCTTCCAGGCGCAGCTGGAAGGTGTGGCGGTCGATCAGCTTCATGCCTTCGATGGGCGCGTCGTAGTCGAAGGGCTGCTTGCCCTCCAGCGAGCGCTTGCGCAGCGCGGCCAGGCCGGGTACACGCCAGTTTTCCACGCTCGCCCAGAGCGGGCTTTTCACGGCCGGGTCGGCATAGCGCTTGAAGGCAAACAGGTAGTCGGCGGCCACCAGTTCGCGCCGAACCTGCCGACCGTCCGGCCCCTTGAACGCCGCGTCGTCGGCAAAGAAGATGCCGGGCTTTACCTTGAAAGTCCAGCTGCGAAATTCATCGGCCGTCTGCGGCATGCCGTCAGCCGTGAGCGGCACGATCTTCGCCGGCCGCGCCAGGTGGTCATAGACGTAGAGTGCTTCGAAGATGTGGCAGGTGACGCTGCGGGAATAGGTGTCGTTGATCTGCGCCGGGTCGAAGCCGGTTTCGGCGACCTGGAAGGCGTAGCGCAGCACACGTTCACCGGGCTTGCCGGGTTTGTCGGGTTTGTCGGGTTTTCCGTTACCGGCTGGCGTTTGCGCGGCCGAAGCGGCCGGCGCGGGCAGCGCCAGGGTGGTGCCCAGAGACACACCCAGAGAGGCGCCGAGGGCCAGGGTTTGACGTCGCTTCATGGCGCTTGCCTCAGTGTGGTGCCGCGCCGTGGCGCTGCCGTGCGGCGGGGTCAATGTCGACGTACTTCCAGAACGCGCTGGTGAAAACGTTGCGCTCGTAGCCCAGCACCCAGGGGTGCGCCAGGTCGGTGCCGATGCGGTGCACGTGCACCTTGTAGGGCATGTAGGCCACCAGCAGCTGCGAGGCGCGGGCCATGACAGCGTTGCGCTCGGGGCCGTCGGGCATGACCTTCTGCTGCTCGTACAGGGCGTTGTAGGCCGGCAGGTCGAAGCGGGCGTGGTTGGCGCCGCCCTTGTTGGGGCCGTAGCCCAGCACCAGGAACTGGTCACCGTCGGGCGAGCCCGTGGTCCAGCCCACGCCCCACATCATCAGCTTGCCGGCGCGGCTGCTCTTCAGGTTCTCGGGCCACTTGGCAGTCTTGAATTCGATGCGCAGGCCCAGCGCCTTCATGTTCTTCTGCCACAGCTCGCTGAGCTGGCGGCTGACCTGGTCGGGGCTGGTGGCGTACTCCAGCAAGAGCGGCTTGCCGTCGGGCTGCTCACGCCAGCCGTCGCCATTGCGGTCCACGTAGCCGTGTATGTCGAGCAAGGCCTTGGCGCGCGCCGGGTTGAAGTCGCTCATCTCGGTTTTCGCCGCAGCGTCGTACCCCGAGTGCCCCGGGGCGATGATGCCTTGCGCAGGAATGGCCTGGTTGCGGCGCACAAGAAGGATCTCGCGTTCGATATCCACAGCCAGTGAAATGGCGCGTCGCAACGCCACCTTGGCCGGCTCGTAGCCGCCCACCACGGGGTTCTCCATACCGAAATAAGTCATGGCCACGTCGGGCTGCGCGAAGCGCACCATGCGGACACCCTTCCTGGCCAGGTTGGGCGCAAGCCGGTTGTTGGGGAAGGCGACGGCCGAGAACTCGGCCGGCACGCCCCGGATCAGGTCCTGCTCTTCGTTGAGGTAGGACAGCCACAGCGGTTGCGCCTCTTCGATAATGGAGATGCGCACCTCGTCCACCATCGGCAGCCGTTTGCCCTTGAACTGCGCGGCGATTCTGACCAGGCGCTCGTCACTGGCCGGCGGGCTCTCGTCGTACAGCACCTCGCGGTAATTGGGGTTGCGCGCCAGCACCATGCGCGAGCTGCGCTTCCACTCCTTGAGCACGAAGGGCCCGGTGCCCACCGGGTGCTCGCCAATCTTGTCGCCATAGAGCTCGACCACTTCGCGCGCCAGGGCGCCCAGGAAAGACCCGCCAACGAGGCTGTCGATGAAGCGTGGGTCGGCCAGCCCCTGGCGGATCTGGAAGGTGTAGCGGTCCAGCGCACGCAGGCCTTCGACCTGTATGTCGTAGTCGAAAGGCTTGTTCTCGGCCATGAGCTTCTTGCGCAATTCGGACAGGCCCAGAATCTTGGCGTTCTCCAGGATGTAGAGGTTGGGACTCTTCCAGCGCGGGTCGTAGAAGCGCTTGATGGAATAGACGTAGTCCTCGGCCGTGAGCTCGCGCTTCTTGCCCTTGAAGGCCGGGTCGTCGGCGAAGTAGATGCCGGGTTTGATGCGCACCGTGATGGTCTTGAAGTCGGCCGAGACCTCGGGCATGGCGGCGGCAGTGCTGGGCCGCGCGCGCACCGGCCGGGCGAGGTATTCGTATTCCAGCGGGGCGTCAAAGAAGCCGCCGGCCACGGTGCGCGAATACAGGTCGCTGATCTGCGCCGGGTCGAAGTTGGTCTCGGCGATGGGGAAGGCGTAGCGCAGCACTTTCAG
>JANNGN010000705.1:0-2004 GCA_031403895.1 Rubrivivax sp.
GTCGGGTTGGCGCCGCAGCCGCTGGTGGTGTCGCTTTCGCCGCACTTGGTGGAGACCCACAGCTCGTGGATCGCGCAGGCCTGGCGCTGCTTTTCGCTGGCCCATTGCACGTACTCGCGGGCGACTTGGCTCGCCTTCATGATCGTCGCGTGGTCGCCATGGCCTTCGATGCCGAAGCCGCTGACCGGCTTGCCGGTAGCGGCAATGCCGTCGACGACTTTCTTCGTCCAGCCGTCCTCGATGCCGATCACCACCACCGCGGCGACGTTGGGGTTGCAGCCGGTGCCGATGAGGGTGCGGAAGTGCAGCTCGAGGTCGGCGCTGAACTGCAGCCGTCCATAGGGGTGCGGGATCGCAAGCGCCCCCTTGATGTTGTGCGCCACCGCCTCGGCGGCGGCGTTGCTCAGGTCGTCCAGCGGCAACACGATGACGTGGTTGCGCACGCCAACGCGGCCGTTTTCGCGGCGGTAGCCGAGGAAGGTGGTGTGTTTGTCGATGACGGTCATGAGAAATCCTTCAGAAGTGAAGTCGCATCAAGCAGCCGCCGCGGAGCGGGCTCTGCCCGGCCGCCAGCGGCGCCCCCTTGAGGGGGCAGCGGCGTCAGCCGCTCCGGGGGTGGTCCAAATTCACCACCGCTTGGTTTTGATGTTGTGGACGTGGGCGTGTTCGCCCGCCTTGATGGGCGCGACGACTTTGCCCATGCTGATGCCGTACTTGATGACGGTGTCGCCGGCGGCCAGGTCCTTCAGCGCCACCTTGTGGCCTATCGGGATGTCCTGCCGGGCATCGACCGCGATCATGCGGTCCTCATCCATGATCCAGCCGGTCAGGGCCATGCCGGCCTTGACGCCTTCCACCACCACCACGGCCACGCTGTCGTGGGCGTCGTGCAACACGAAATGAATCATCTGGGGGCTCCTTTGCGCCGATTTGGCCCACCACTTTGCTGCGGGCCGGCGGCAAGTATCGGGTCCTGTTTTCCTGGCGTCAAACAAGTCATCCATATGACCTGGAAGAGTTGGGTCAAGCTGCCTAGAATGGTTGCATGCCGGCCTCCAGGACAACCCACCGCACAGACGGCAACACACGCAGCCACACGCCCCAGCGCAGCGTTGCCGTCTTCGACGCCATCCAGCCCGAAGCCGCCGGCATGCCGCTGTTCCGCGCCGTGCGCCGCTCGCTGTTGCGCGCCATCGAGGCCGGCAGCGTGGCACCCGGCCAGGCGCTGCCCAGCGAGACCGAACTGGCAGCGCGCTTCGGCGTTTCGGTGGGCACGGTGCGCAAGGCGGTGGACGATCTGGTGGCCGAGCACATCCTGGTGCGGCGCCAGGGCTGCGGCACCTTCGTCGCCACGCACACCAGTGACCGCTTCCTGTTCCAGTTCTTCCACGTCGAAAGGTCCGACGGCCTGCGCGAAGCGCCGCAAGTCGAACTGGTTTCTTTCGAGCGCACGCGGCTGGATGAAGACGCAGCAGCCGCGCTGTTGCTCAAACCCGGCGAGCCGGCATTGCAAATCGAGAACCGCCTGCTGCTGCAAGGCCGCGCCGTGGTGCATGACCGTCTGGTGTTGCCGGCGGCGTTGTTCCGCGGCCTGAACGAAAAGCGTTTTCGCGAGCGCAAGAGCACCATCTACCACCTCTACCAGACCGAGTTCGGCATCACCGTCGTGCGCGCGCATGAACGGGTGCGTGCGGTGGGCGCCGACCGCGCCACAGCCCGCGTGCTGGGCGTGGCGCCGGGGCTGCCGGTGCTGCAGGTGCGGCGCGTTGCCATCGCCTTGGGTGGCCGCGCGGTGGAGTGGCGCCAGAGCACGGTGATCACGGCCCAGCACGACTACGTGAACCTGCTGTCGCGTCCTGCATGAGGCTGCTTGCATGAGGCGGCTTGCGCCTGTGCCCAAGCGGGTGCCGGCCTTGTTGCCAGGGCTGGCTCTGGCCGCCTTGCTGGCCACGGCCGCCACCGTCGTCGCCGCCTTGCACGGCGGCCCGCAGATGCTGTACGCCC
>JANNGN010000706.1:0-6675 GCA_031403895.1 Rubrivivax sp.
CCAGCGCCAGCAAGGGGTTCAGGCCCGCCAGCAGCGCCAGCACGCCCACCACCTTGACGCCGTTCATGGCCATCATCAGCCGGCCTTTGGGCATGGCGTCTGCCAGGTCGCCCACGAACGGCGCCAGCACCACGTAGGCGATGGTGAAGCAGAACTTCAGCATCGGTGCCCACCAGCCCAGCAACCCGCGCTCAAGCAGCAAGGCGATGCACACGATGAGCAAGGCGTTGTCGGCCAGCGCCGAGCAGAACTGCGCAGCGATGAGGACGTGGAAGCCTTTGGGCAGCGCGTGCGGAGGGGCGGTGGCGAGCAAGCGGTGGGGCAAGCGGTGGGGCAGACGATGGGTTGCGCGATGCAGCAGGCTGGTCGGTCACGCCTTGCTCGGCGTTCACCCCAAGGCGCACGCAGCGTGCGGGCCGATTGCACCTGCCGCGTGTGACGCGATGATGAGAGCCGGTGGCAGTGCGCTCGAGTTCAGGCCAGCAGCGCCGGCAGCACCACGGCGGCGGTGCCGCGCAGCAAGCCGTGCGCCTGGGCGTCGATTTCGCTCTCGGCCGGGTTGACGATCAGCACCTGCGCGCCATGGCGCCGCGCGCGCCCGGCCAGCCCGGCGGCGGGCCACACCGCCCCCGAGGTGCCCACCACCAGCAGCACGGCGCAATTCGACGCCGCGTGTTCGGCTGCGTTCAGCGCCCCGAGCGGCAGGTTTTCGCCAAACCACACGACGCCGGGGCGCAGCAGGTTGCCGCACTCGGCACAGCCGGGTGGTGCGCCGATCTGTGCCCATTCAGGGTCGCAGACGTTGCCACCGCGGGCATGGCGTGGGCAGGCGTCCAGCCACTGGTCGCGCAGGATGTCGCCATGCAGCTGGACGGCGCCCGGGTTGCCGGCACGCTGGTGCAGGTCATCGACGTTCTGCGTCACGAGCGTCATCACATCGGGCAGGCGGCGCGCCAGGTCGGCCAGCGCGACGTGGCCGGCATTGGGCGCGGCTGCACGCACGCCGCTGCGGCGTTCGGCGTACCAGTTCCAGACCCGCTGCGGGTGGGCGCGAAAGCCGTCTTCACTGGCCAGGTCCATCGGATCGAAATCCGACCAAAGGCCGGTGAGCGCGTCGCGGAAAGTGGCGATGCCGCTTTCCGCGCTCATGCCGGCGCCGGTCAGCACGCACAGGCCGCCGCGCTGGCGCAGTGCCGGCGCCAGCAGCGCACGGGCGGACGCGACTTCAATGGTCAGTGAAGTACACACCGCGCTGTGCCTGTTGAACGACGACAGCGGCGGGTTCGAAGCGCGCGCCGAAGCGTGCCGCCAGTTCGCGCGAGCGCTGCACGAAAGCCGCCGCGCCCATCGCGTTGATGAACTGCAGCGTGCCGCCGTGGAAGGGCGCGAAACCCCAGCCGAAGATGCTGCCGATGTTGGCGTCGGCAACCGAACGCAGCACTTTCTCTTCCATGCACCTGGCCGCTTCATTGGCCTGCGCGAACAGCAGGCGGTCGATCAGTTCCTGCTGCGGCGGTTGCTGGGCGGCGACCGGGAAGTGGGCCGTCAGCTCGGGCCACAGCCGCTTGCCGCTGTCGGTCCAGTCGTAGAAGCCCTTGCCGGCCTTTTTGCCGATGCGGCCAAGCTCGCAGAGCTGGCGCACCACGGCCATGCCCGGGTGTTCTTGGTAGGTCTTGCCTTCGCCTGCCAGGTCCGTCTTCGTCTGCGCCGCCACCAGCAAGCCAAGCGACAGCGACACCTCGTCTTGCAGCGCCAGAGGCGGCATCGGCATGCCGGCCTGCAAGCCCGCCGCTTCGATGCTGAGCGGGTGCACGCCCTCGCGCAGCATCGTGATGCCTTCCATCACGTAGCTGCCGAAGACGCGGCTGGTGTAGAAGCCGCGGCTGTCGTTGACGACGATCGGCGTCTTGCCGATCTGCAGCACAAAGTCAAAGGCGCGCGCCAGCGTGGTGTCGCTGGTCTGCGCGCCGACGATGATCTCCACCAGCGGCATCCTGTCCACCGGGCTGAAGAAGTGCAGGCCAATGAAGTTTTGCGGCCGTGTGCTGGCAGCCGCCAGACCGCTGATCGGCAGCGTGGAGGTGTTGGACGCGAACACCGCATCCGCGCCCAGCTGCGCTTCGGCCAGACGCGTGACAGCGGCCTTGATGGTGCGGTCTTCGAACACGGCCTCGATCACCAGTTCGCAGCCCTGCAGCGCGGCGTATTCGGTGGTGGGCGTGATGCGCGCCAGCAGTGCGTCGCGTTGCTCAAGCGTGCTGCGACCCTTCTTCAACGCCTTGTCGAGCAGGGTCTGCGAGCAGGCCTTGCCGCGCGCCGCCGCCTCGGCCGTGGTGTCCAGCAGCAGCACGTCGATGCCGGCCTTGGCCGCCACGTACGCTATGCCCGCGCCCATCATGCCGGCGCCCAGGATGCCGAGTTTCTTGACCTTCGACGGTGCGCTGCCGGCCGGCCCAGGATTGGGACGTGAGGCGCCTTTTTTGATCGCGTTCAACTGGAACCACAGCGTGTTGATCATGTTCTTCGACGCTGTGCTCATCGCGCAGGCGGCGAAGTAGCGGCTCTCCACCATGCTGGCGGCGTCGAAGTCGAGCAGGCCGCCTTCGAACACTGAACTCATGATGTGACCCACGGCCGGGTAGTTGCCACAGCTCTTGGCACTGGCCACGCTGGGCGCCAGCGCGAACATCTGCGCCACAGCGGGTGCGCGCGAATCGCCGCCGGGGAAGCGGAACTTGGGCGCGTCCCAAGGCTGCTTGGCTTTCGGGTTGGCGATGATCCAGGCGCGGGCCAGCACCATCAGGTCCGCGCGGTCTTTCGCCAGGCCAGAGAGCAGGCCCATTCCCAGCGCTTGCTGCGGGCTCAGGTCTGCGCCTTCGGCCATGATCTGCAGCGCCTGCTGGATGCCGACAAGGCGCGGCAGCCGCACCGTGCCGCCACCGCCGGGCAACAGGCCCAGCTTGACTTCAGGCTGGCCGAGCTTGAGCCGCGCATCGTCGATGGCAAAGCGCGCGTGGCAGGCCAGCGCCAGTTCCAGCCCGCCACCGAGTGCATGGCCGTTGATGGCGGCCACCACCGGCTTGCCTTGCAGTTCGAGCTTGCGCAGCACGGCTTTCATCGCGTTGGCGGCCTCGAAGGGCTCTTCGGGACGGGTCCACTTCGACATGCGGTCGAGGTCGCCACCGGCGCAGAAGTCGGCCTTGTTCGATGTCAGGATCAGGCCTTTGACGGCGGGGTCCGCGAGCTTGTCAACGGCCGCCGCAATGCCCTCCATCAGCGTGTCGCCGACGACGTTCATCGGCCGGCCAGGCAGGTCCATCGTGGCGACGAGGATGCCGTCGTCGCCCAGGTGAAGGGACACAGCAGTTGTCATGGTCACGTTCTTTCAATGATGGTGGCAATGCCCATGCCGCCGCCCACACACAGCGTGGCGCAGCCGGTGGACAGGTCGCGCCGTTCCAGCTCATCCAGCAAGGTGCCCAGGATGATGCAACCCGTGGCGCCGAGTGGGTGGCCCATCGCGATGGCGCCGCCGTTGACGTTGACGCGCTCCATGTCCAGCTTGAGGTCGCGCGCGGTCTTCATCGGCACCACGGCAAAGGCTTCGTTGATTTCCCACAGGTCGATGTCGCTGGCCTGCATGCCCGCCTTGGCCAGCGCTTTGCGGCAGGCGGGCGTGGGCCCGGTCAGCATGATCGTGGGCTCTGACCCGATCACTGCCGCAGCGCGGATGCGCGCGCGCGGCCTCAAGCCCGCCTTGTCGCCGCCCGCCTTCGACCCCACCAGCATCAGCGCCGCACCATCGACGATGCCGCTGCTGTTGCCGGCGTGGTG
Organism: Rubrivivax sp.; assembly: GCA_031403895.1. Lineage (GTDB taxonomy): Bacteria > Pseudomonadota > Gammaproteobacteria > Burkholderiales > Burkholderiaceae_C > Rubrivivax. The sequence goes on from JANNGN010000706.1 coordinate 3,835, forward strand.
CATGTGCTGGATGCGTTCGACGGTCGTGTACTTGCGCAGCGCGGTGGCGTCGAAACCCATGCCGCCCATCATGGCGAAGCTGGCGTCGAGCTTGGCCATCGCCTCGGCAGATGCGTTCTCGCGGATCGTCTCGTCGCGGTCCAGCATCAGCAGGCCGGCGATGTCGTGTACGGGAACCAGGCTCTTCGCAAAGCGCCCCGCCGCGCGCGCGGCGGCTGCCTTGGCGTGCGAGTGCAGCGCGAAGGCGTCCACGTCAGCGCGGCCAAAGCCTTCCAGTGTGGCGATCAGGTCCGCGCCCACACCCTGCGGCACGAACCCGAGCTTCTGGTTGATGCGCGGGTCCATGAACCAGGCGCCGCCGTCGCTGCCCATCGGCCAGCGGCTCATGCTCTCGACGCCGCCGGCCACCACCAGGTCTTCGAAGCCGCTGGCGACTTTGGCGGCGGCCAGGTTCACGCTCTCCAGGCCCGACGCGCAAAAGCGGCTCTGCGTCACGCCGGCCACCGTCTGCGACCACTCGGCGTCGAGCACCGCCGTGCGCGCGATGTCGGCGCCTTGCTCGCCCACGGGGGTGACGCAGCCCAGCACCACGTCGTCCACCAGTGCGGTGTCGAGTTGCAAGCGCCGCTGCAGCGCGTGCAGCAGCGTGCGCAGCAGCCACACGGGGCTGGCCTGGTGCAGGCTGCCGTCTCGTCTGCCTTTGCCACGCGGTGTGCGCAGGTGGTCGTAGATGAATGCGTCACCCATGGCATGGACTCCTTCAGCGTTGTTCGAGGTGTTTGCGCACCGCCGAATTGATGACGCGCAATTCGGCCAATGAAGCGTCGATGTGCGCGCGTTTGGTTTCGAGCTCAAGGATGGCTGCGTCGGTGCGGCCCAGCACAAACTTCATCTGCTGCACGCGGCCTTCGCCATGCGCGCCGTAGAGGTCGAGGTAGTGCTTGATCTCGGCCAGGCTGGCGCCGATGGCCTTGCTGCGCAGGATCAGCGCCAGCCGCGCGCGGTCGCGCTTGCTGTAAACGCGGGTGCCGTTGATGCGGCGCGGTTGCAGCAGCGCCTTGTCTTCGTAGAAGCGGATCGTGCGCAGCGTGATGCCAAATTCGCGGCACAGCTCGGTGATGCCGAAAAGTTCGCTGCTGCTCTCGTCGCGGTGCGCATCCACCACCTGCTGCGCAGAGGCCAGCGCGGCAGTGCCGCGCTTGCGCGCGAAAGTTTGCAGCGCGCTCACACCACGCGCTGCAGCTTCATGGCCACGCTCATGTCGCCGCTGACCTTGAACTTGCCCATCATGAAGCCGGTGGTGGGCTCCAGTTCACCGCTCATCAGCGCGGCCAGGTTGTCCAGCGTGATGGCCACCGTGCAGTCGGCCTCGACATCGGTGTTGCTGACGGTGTTGGGCACGCTCTTGCCGTCGATCACCACCACGCCGTCGGCGCCGCAGTCGAACTTCAGCGTGGCGTTCAGGCCACTGGAGTCACCGACTTTGGCGCGCAGGGCTTCGGTGCAGGCTTGCATGTCCATGGCTCTGTCCTTTGAATGGCGGGAGTGGCGAGTACCGGCATCGTAGCGGCGCCGCCTGTCGCAGGGATTGGCGTAATCACTATGCAGGCAGTCAGTTGACCTTAACGTCACCCTGTCGCCTAATGCGGCACCTTGCCTGAGACCGACGTGCCGACATGAACGACAGCAGCCGCTCCCGCTACGCCAGCGTCTTCCGCCCCGGCCTCTTTGCGGGCCAGCTGCACTGGGTCACCGGCGGCGGCAGCGGCATCGGCCGCTGCGTGGCCCATGAACTGGCGTCACTGGGCGCCACGGTGCTGATCAGCGGGCGCACGCAGGCCAAGCTGGATGCGGTGGCGGCGGAGATCGCTGAAGACGGCGGCATGTGCCACACGGCGGCCTTCGACATCCGCGACGAAGACGCCGTGAAAGCCGGCGTGGCGGCGGTGCTGGCCGCGCACGGCCCGGTGGCGGGGCTGGTCAACAACGCCGGCGGGCAGTTTCCGGCGCCGCTGCTGGCCATCAGCAAGAAGGGTTTCGACGCCGTGGTGGGCAACAACCTGACCGGCGGCTTCCTGATGATGCGCGAGCTGTTCACGCAGTGTTTGCAGGCTCACGGCGGCGCGGTGGTGAACATGACCGCCGACTTCCGCAACGGCATGCCCGGCATGGGCCACAGCGGCGCGGCGCGTGCGGGCATGAGCAACCTGACCGCCACGGCGGCCTTTGAGTGGGCGCATGCCGGCGTGCGCGTCAACGCGGTGGCGCCGGGGTGGATTGCTTCCAGCGGCATGGACACCTACGGCGGCGCCATGAAGTCGATCATTCCAAAGCTGAAGGCGCATGTGCCGCTGCGGCGCCTGGGCGTAGAGGCTGAAGTCAGCGGCGCCATCGTTTTTCTGCTGTCGCCGGCAGCCAGCTTCATCACCGGCGTCACGCTGCAGATCGACGGCGCGGCTTCTCTGGGCAGCGATATTTTCCCGCTCGGCGCAGACGCCAGGTCGCTGCCCTTCGACGGTTTCCACCGCGCCGTGATGCCCGAGGTGCTGAAGTAATGCCGGCGCTGGCCTCGCTGCTGGACGCGCGCTCGGCCGCATTCGCGGCCAACGCCACGCGCATGCAGCAACGCCTGGACGAAGTGCTGGCGCTGCAGGCCCTGGTGTTGGCCGGGTCCGCCAGCAAGCGCGACAAGTTCGAACGGCGTGGCCAGCTGTTGCCGCGTGAACGCGTGGCGCGTCTGCTCGACCGCGGCAGCGACTTTCTGGAACTGAGCCCGCTCGCCGGCCTGGCGATGCACGACGACGACGGCAGGCTAAGCGTGATGGGCGGCGGCAGCATCGT
>JANNGN010000707.1:0-6966 GCA_031403895.1 Rubrivivax sp.
CCTATGGTCCGGATACGACTTGGGTCGTGCCTGAATAAGTTGGCTTAGGCTTCCGAAAGAGCGGCCCCTGCGTGGGGCCGCTTTTTTTTTGGTCCAAAACAGCTTCAGGGTGTGGCTCTGCGCCAGATTTGACCTGGATCGTCCCCGAATGCTGGCGCTTGTATCGCTCCGCATCCATTCTAGGCTACCTTCCTTGTTCACTGCTTAGAACCGTGGATCCAATCGGAGCATGCACATGCCGCTGAAGGGCATCTTGACCGGCCTTGGAAATCGAGCGAAGAGCTGGTTCAACACCTGCCGCGAGAATCGCGACGTCGAGCTCGTGGCCTTCGTGGAACCTCACGCGCCCAATCGCGACAAGGCCGTAAAGGAATGGGGCGTCGAGGCGTTCAAGATTCACGCCACCCTCGCCGAGGCGCGTGCCGCGGCCAAGGCGGATTTCCGGGCCATCGCGACCTGATGAAACTGTTGCTGGAGGAACTGCAACTGAACCAGGACACCGAGACGCTGAAGGCCATCATGAGGAAGAGCATTCCGAGCACCATGCAGGACGTGGTGCTGGTGTTCGTCACCGTCAGCGGCATGCGCGACGGGGGCCTGGTGCAAGAGGTGTTTGCGCGCAAGATCTTTGCCGACCGCAGTGAAGCCGCGCCGCTGTCGGCGATCCAGATCACCACCGCCGCAGGGGTGTGTGCCGCTGTCGATCTGTTCCGCGAAGGCCAGCTGCCGCAGCGCGGCTTCGTGCGCCAGGAACAGGTCGCGCTGCCGGCCTTTTTGGCCAACCGTTTTGGCATCGCCTACCAGCAGAGCCGGCAGGTCGAGAGCATCGGCTAGAGCGCGACACGGCCGCGACACGGCCGCGAACTTGCGGCGACACTGCGGGGCATGGCACCACGACCCACCCCGACAGTTTTGACCGCCCAGACCCTCTGGCAGATTGACCGCATCGGGCCCGTCGCGCTGGCGCCCGACGGCGCGCGCGCGGTGTGCAGCGTCATGCAGCCGGATGTCGAGAAGAACCAAAGTCTCCACCATCTCTGGCTGCTGTCCACCACCGGCGCCGCGCCGCGCCAACTCACACGCTGCGGCGCCAAGGACGCTCAGCCCGCGTGGTCGCCAAAGGGTGAGCGCATCGCATTCATCGCCAAGCGCGAACAGGGCGGCAAGAAGGACGGCACGCCGCAGCTTTACTTGATCGCACCCGATGGCGGCGAGGCCACCCGCATCAGCGAATTCGGCCCCGGTGTCGAGTCCTTCAAGTGGATGCCCGACGGCCAGCGCATCGTCTTCACGGCCTGGGTCTGGCCGGGCCTGAAGACCGCCGCTGCGCAGAACCGCCAGCACAAGACCTGGAAGGATCGCAAGGAAACCGGCTACGCCACAGCCCAGGCCTTCTACCGCTACTGGGATCACAACGTGCCGATGGGCCGCGTGCTGCACCTGCTGCTGCTGGACGTGGCCAGCGGGCGCATCACCGACCTGCTGGCCGGCACGCGCTTTGAATTGCCGCGCGCGGACGAAGGCAACGCCGGCTACGACGTGCGGCCCGACGGCCAGCGCATCGCATTCGTCCACGACCCGGCGGCTGAACCGCGCCTGGGCAACCCGCTGGCGCTGGTCGAATTGGAGCTGAAGACACGCCGCGTCAAGGTGCTGGCGCAAGACGCCGCGTGGGATTTCGGCGGCCCGCGCTACAGCCCCGACGGGTTGAAGATTGCGGCCATCGCCGCGTTTGTCGGCCAGGCCCACACGGCGCACAACCAGCTGGTGCTGATCGATCTGCACAAGCCGCGCCGCGAGCGCCGCGTGTTGGCTGCGTTGTGGCCGGGTTCGGTGGACGCGCCGCTGCGCTGGGCCGCCGATGGCAGCGCGATCCACTTCACTGCCGAAGAGCGCGGCCGCTGCCACCTGTGGCGGCACGACATCGCCAGCAACAGCACCGAGATCGCGCACGCGGGCGGCTGGGTGCAGGGCTTTGACATTGCAGCCGATGTGCTGCTGGTGGCGGCCGACAGTGCCCTGCACCCGGTGCGCGTGGTCGCCCGTCGCGGTGCAGTGGCGGCGCAGCGGGTCGAGTCGTTCAACGACCGCTTGCTGGGCGGCGTGCAGCTGGGCGAAGTAAAAGAAACCACCGTGCGCGGCGCCCTGGGTGACGAGGTGCAGATGTGGCTGACCTTCCCGCCTGCGTTCAACCCAAAGCGCAAGCACCCCGTAACCCACCTCATCCACGGCGGCCCGCACGCCGCAGCCGGCGACACCTTTGGCTACCGCTGGAACGCGCACGTCTTTGCCGGCCACGGCCTTGTCATGGCGCAGGTCAATTTCCACGGCTCCTCCGGCTTCGGCCACGCCTTCAGGCACAGCCTCATCGGTCGCCAAGGCGAGCTGGAATTGCAGGACATCGAGGCTGGCACCGACTGGTTGCTGGCGCAAGCGTGGGCCGACCCGCAGCGTGTCTACGCCACCGGCGGCAGTTACGGCGGCTTCCTGGTGGCGTGGATGAACGGGCACCCGCAAACCTCGCCGGTCCGGCCGCAGGGCCGTTACCGCGCCTTTGTCTGCCACGCCGGTGTCTTTGACCGCGTGGCCACTTTCAGCGCCGACTCGTACCCTGTGCGGCCGAAGGACCTGGCTGCCAACTACTGGGACGACCTGCCGCGCGTGCTGGCCCAGAGCCCCGCCACCTTTGCCGGCCACATGAACACGCCCACGCTCGTGATCCACGGCGCCTTGGACTACCGCGTGCCCGACTGCAACGGGCTGGCCTACTACAACACGCTGAAGGCGCGCGGCGTGGACGCCCGGCTGCTGTGGTTTGCAGATGAAAACCACTGGGTGCTGAAGCCGCAGAATTCGCTGCTCTGGTACCGCGAATTCATGGCCTGGCTCGACGCGCATGGCGGCGCGCCGCGCAAGCGGGCTGCGCGATGAACGGCCTGCGGGCCCGATCGATGCCGTTGCTAACTGCTAAATATTACTGACACGCCTGGGCGTTCGGTGCGCTGGGGCCAGACCGGCGCAGCCACGGCCCCAGGTGGTTCTTGATAACGGCTGCTAGACTCTTTCGGTGTCTTCAATGCCTTCGATCGTTTTCGCCGTTCACCGGCCCGGCCCTTGTGGCATGGGGGCCTGGCCCTGGCGTCGCTCGTGCAACAGCATCTGACTTGCATCTGATCGCTCTGGCGCTCATCCCCGGGGCCTTGGCACCCGATGCTCCAGCCCTCCAGCGCCTGCGCTGCGGCTCTTGTCCAGACGGGTGAAACGTGATCACTGAACTTGAATTCCAGAGCCTGGCCGGCGAGGGCTACAACCGCATTCCGTTGATTGCGGAAGCCTTTGCCGACCTCGAAACGCCGCTGTCGCTGTACCTCAAGCTGGCCGGCGGCGGCAAGCACAGCTTCCTGCTTGAGAGCGTGGTGGGTGGCGAACGCTTCGGCCGTTACTCATTCATCGGCCTGCCAGCGCGCACGCTGCTGCGCACCCATGGATTCAAGACCGAGCTCGTGACCGACGGCCAGGTGGTGGAGGTGTTTGAGGGCAACCCGCTCGACTTCATCGAGGCCTATCAAAAGCGCTTCAAAGTGGCGCTGCGCCCCGGCATGCCGCGCTTCTGCGGCGGGCTGGCGGGTTACTTCGGCTATGACGCCGTGCGCTACATCGAGCCCAAGCTCGCGGCGACGTGGAAGGAAGGCGGCATCAACACGCCCGACATCCTGCTGCTGCAGTGCGAAGAACTGGCGGTCATCGACAACCTGTCGGGCCGGCTGTACCTCATCGTCTATGCCGACCCGTCGCGCCCAGAGGCTTACTTCAACGGCAAGAAACGTTTGGGCGAGCTCGCGGACAAACTGCGCTACAGCGTCAGCGCGCCGGCCGTGAAGCGCGGGCCTTCCTATGCGGTGGAGCGTGAATTCAGCAAGGCCGACTACCTGGCCGCCGTGCTGAAAAGCAAGGAATACATCGCGGCCGGCGACATGATGCAAGTGCAGATCGGCCAACGTTTGAAGAAGCGCTACACCGAAAGCCCGCTCAGCCTGTACCGCGCGCTGCGCTCGCTGAACCCGTCGCCCTACATGTACTTCTACGACATGGGCGACTTCCAGATCGTCGGCGCATCGCCCGAGATTCTGGTGCGGCAAGAGCACACGCCCGCTGGCAGCAAGGTGACGATCCGCCCCCTGGCCGGCACCCGGCCACGCGGCGCCACGCCGGAGCTCGACAAGGCGCTGGAGCAGGAACTGTCCACCGACCCCAAGGAACGCGCCGAACACCTGATGCTGATCGACCTGGCGCGCAACGACATCGGCCGCATTGCGCAGACCGGCAGCGTCAAGGTCACCGAGGCCTTTGTGGTGGAGCGCTACTCACACGTCATGCACCTGGTCAGCAACGTCGAAGGCCTGCTCAAGCCGGGCACCAGCAACCTTGACGTGCTGCGCGCCACCTTCCCGGCCGGCACGCTGACCGGCGCGCCCAAAGTCCGCGCGATGGAACTCATCGACGAGCTGGAGCCCATCAAACGCGGCATCTACGGCGGCGCCTGCGGCTACCTGAGTTTTGCTGGCGACATGGACGTGGCCATCGCCATCCGCACCGGCATCGTCAAGGACAACACGCTGTACGTGCAGGCGGCAGCCGGCGTGGTGGCCGACTCGGTGCCCGAGATGGAGTGGCGCGAGACGGAGCACAAGGCGCGGGCACTGATCCGTGCGGCGGAACTGGTGGAAGAGGGGTTCTGATCCGATCAAGCGGGCAGCGCCTTCCGCGTTTTCAGCGCGTGCTCATGTAGATCGCAAACAGCGCCGGGTGCAGCGCTTGCAATTGCCGACGCTGCGCCACGATGTCGGCGTGGCGGCCCTGCCGCTCCAGCCGCAGCAAGGACTGCACGAGCTTGAAGCCACGTTCCGGCGCCGCCTCAGCAGCGGTTTGTGCGCTGTCCAGCGGCGTGGCCAACAAGGGCTGCTCCACCAGCAGCCAAGCCGGCCACCAGGCCCAGTCGGGTGCGGTGTCAAAGGCGTCTTCGAATTTCCGCCCCAGCCTGTGCAGGCGAGGGTCGGGCAGCAGCGCCAGCAAAGGTTGCAGGCGTTGCGGCGCCAGCCAGGCCAGCTCAGCCAGCAGCGGCCAGGCGCTGTCGGGGCCTGACAGGTGCCAGCTGGCCTGCGCCATCCAGGCCAGCGGCTGCGGCTTGCGGCGCCACGACTCGATGCCGCGCACGGCTTCAGCCGCCTCGGCCCACGCGCTACCTTTCAGCCAGTACGCGGCGGCGTGGGCCTCGGTGCAGGCGGGGTCGAAGGGCAGCGCGCGGGCGCGGTGGGCCACGGCTAACCAGCGAATGGTGAGCCAATGTGGGGCGGCTTCATGGCCCAACACCGTGCGGGCTGCATTTTGCAGCAACGTGTCGATGTGACAGTGAACAGCCAGCGCTGCGGCAGCGTCGGCCACTGGCGAATCACCGGCCAGCGCTTCGCCATCCAGCGCGTCGATCAGCAAGGTGGCAGGGCCCAGGTGGCGGTCATCCGCAAACTCGCTGCGAAGGGCCGCAATGGCGGCGTGGGCTGCGACCCGGTCGCCCTGCACCAGCGCGTCGGCCAGCGTGTTGAGCAGCACGCGGTCGCGGCTGTCGGCAAAGATGTCGAGTTGATGCATGTCGGGCGTCTGCAAGCCGGGCCCGATCAGCGCAACCAGGGCTCCAGCGCCTTGGCCAGGCGCTGCATCACGGCGGGGTCGGGCAGCGGAAGGCGCAGGCTCTGCTGGCCGGTGGTGGGGTCGCGTTCGATGGTGAATGCGGGCGGCGTGGGTTGGCCGTGGTCGGCCGGACGCGCTGCCGCCAGGCCCTGCAGCAACAGGGCGCCCGCTTCGAGCAAAGCGGCCCAGGGGTTGGCCGGCTGGGTTGGCGTGGCGGCTGGCCCTGGCACGGTGTCGGACGCTGCCGCCGCTTGCAGTGCTGGAAGTGCTGGCGCGTTGACCATGCTTTGGGCGTCCGGCACCGGCGATGCTTCAAGCGTCGGCCGCGCAGCGCCCGGTGATTCGCTGCCAACTTCCGCCTCGCCCATCTTGCCAGCCACCTGCTCAACGCTGTGCATGAACTGCGACAGCCGCGTGCCCTGCAGGAAGACCTCACTCTCGCCACCGTCCAGCACGCCAGCAAAGAGCGACTTCTTGAACGCCAGCACCGACAGCATGCCTTCTTCGATGCTGCCCTGGCCGATGAAGTTGATGACCTGCACCCCGCGCGTCTGGCCCATGCGGTGTACGCGGCCAGCGCGCTGCTCCAGCACGGCCGGGTTCCACGGCACGTCCATGTTCACGACCACGGCTGCGGCGTGTTGCAGGTTCAGGCCCACGCCGCCGGCGTCGGTGGCCAGGAACAGGCGGCAGTTGTCGTCGTTGTGAAATCGTTCAATCAGCGCGCCGCGCTGGTCGCCGGGCACGCTGCCGTTGAAGAGCACGTGGCCCCAGCGGCGCTGAGCTTTGGCCTCGCCATTAGCCTCACTTTCGCGGCCAGCCAGGCGGCGCACGATCAAGGTGTGCGTCAGCAACCACTGGCTGAAGACCACGGCTTTGGTGCCGGGCGTCTGGAACAAGTCGTCCAGCAGCGTCATCAGCTCATCAACTTTGTTGCCGTGGTCAGTCTGGTGGTCAAGCAGGTGGGTGCTGATGCAGGCCATGCGCATGTTCTGCAGCGCGCACTGCAGGCGCCGCTGGTCGGTGTCCGACAGGTAACCGGTCTTGCGCCAGCGCGACACGATGCGCGTCACGATGAGCCCGTTTTCGTCATGGTGCATGCGCTGCTCGGGAGTTAGCGGCACGAAGATGCGTTGGTCCACGCGCTCGGGCAACTGCATCAGCACCTCGGCCTTGCGACGGCGCAGCAGCAGCGGCGCCAGCGTCTGGCTGATGCGGTTGAGCGCGCGGTAGCCGATGACGCGGCCGGCCTCGTCGCGCTGCTGATGTTCGTCCAGCAGC
>JANNGN010000708.1:0-3996 GCA_031403895.1 Rubrivivax sp.
GCTGGCCGAGGTCTATGCGCTGATGGTCTATTACCGCGAACCGCTGTGCGACGAGACCACCATGCCGCAGCGCGCATTCGAGGCCTGGATGAGCTGGTACGCCAGCACACCCGACGCGCCCTGCATCGCCATCTGCTCCACGAGCCAGGGCGACGATGTCTGCAAAGGCTGCGGCCGCAGCTTCGACGAGGTGCAGCACTGGCCTTCTTACACCCCGACCCAGAAGCGCACGGTCTGGCGCCGCATCACCATTGCAGCCACTGCCTGGCGCTTCAACCGTTATTCGGAACGTGCGCGTGAAGCCACGGGCAAGGACCATCCGGCGCCAGAGACCTTTGCCGCCGCGCCGGACCCTGCTGCGGCCGCGTAAAGGCAGCGGGCATGGAAGACGGCGTGATGAGTCCCCGCCAGCGCGGCCACCGTGCCGCGCTGACCGAGAGCGCACGCCGCATTGCGCCACTGGCCTGGCCGGTGTTCATCGGCCAGGTTTCGATGCTGGCCTTCAGCACCATCGACACGCTGCTGGTGGCGCGTGCCAGCGCCGCCGACCTGGCCGCTCTTGCCGTGGGCTCGGCTGCCTTCATCACGGTCTTCATCGGCTTCATGGGCGTGCTGCTGGCGCTGTCGCCCATCGTCGGCCAGCTGCATGGCGCGCAGCGCCCGGCTGACGCCGGCAAACAGTTGCACCAGGCGCTGTGGATTGCCATCGCGCTGGCCGTTCTGGGCAGCATGCTGCTGGCCTTCCCGTACCCTTTCCTGGCGCTGTCACGCGCCGGGCCCGAGGTGGCGGACAAGGTGCGCGGTTACCTGCTGGCGCTCAGCGTTTCACTGCCAGCGTCGCTGCTGTTCACGCTCTACCGGGGCTTCAACATCGCGCTGTCAAGGCCGAAGGCGGTGATGCTGATCCAGGTCTCGGCACTGCTCATCAAGGTGCCGCTGTCGGCGGCGCTGGTCTTCGGCGTGCCGGCCCTCGCGCTGCCGGCCTTGGGCGTCACCGGCTGCGGTGTGGCCACGGCGGTGGCGATGTGGGCGCAGGTGGCGGTGGCCTGGTTCGTGATGCGGCGCGACCCCTTCTACCTGCCTTTCAAGTTGTGGGGACGCGGCCTCGACCGTCCCGATGCGACGGCGATCCGCCAGCATCTCAAGCTCGGGCTGCCGCTGGGCGCGTCGATCCTGGTCGAGGTAACGGGCTTCGCCTTCATGGCCATCTTCATCGCGCGGCTGGGCACCACGCCGGTGGCCGGGCACCAGATCGCGGTCAACCTGGTGTCGCTGATCTTCATGCTGCCGCTGGCGCTGGGCAATGCCACCAGCACACTGGTGGCGCAGCGCATCGGCGCCGGTGACGCACACGACGCCGGCCGACTGAGCGTGCATGGCCTTTGCATCGGCTGCAGCGTGGCCGCTTTGATGGGCGGCGCGGTCTTCCTGGTGCGCGAACCGCTGCTGGGCCTGTACACGAACAACCCGGCGGTGATGGCCGCAGCCCTGCCGCTGTTGGCCTGGGTGGCGGTGTTCCATGTCGGCGACGCGGCGCAGACCATCGCCGCCTTTGTGCTGCGCGCCTACAAGATCACCGCCATCTCGATGCTGATCTACGTCGGCGCGATGTGGGGCGTGGGCCTGGGCGGCGGCTACGCGCTGGCCTTCAACCTGAGCGGCAACGTGCCGCTGGCGCTGCAGGGCGCACGCGGCTTCTGGGTGGCGTCCACCACCGGGCTCGTGCTGTCGGGGGTGGCGCTCAGCGCGGTGTTGCTGTGGGTGGTGCGGCAGCAGCAGCAGCAGCGGCAGCATGGGCCGCATTGAGTGCAGGCTCCGCTTCAGCGCCCAGCACCAGCCGGCGCAGTGCCAGGAAGCGCGGCTCGCCATGCAGGCTGTCGAAGGCCGGGTCCACCGGCAGGCACAGCGCGTTCGGGTCACGCTCCTGCACGGCGCGCTCCAGCAGCGCCAGCGCGGCGCTGTGGTCGCCCAGGCGCAACTCTGCCATCGCCAGCTGATAAGGGCTCAGGTAGCGGCCGGGCCAGGTCTGCACGAGCCTGCCCAGGGCCTGGCGCGCCGCATCGTGCAGGCCCAGCGCGGCCTGTGACCAGATCACACCCAGCGGACCGATGCTGAGCTGCGGGTGGGCTTGCGCGACGGCAGCGTAGTGCGCCTGCGCGGCGTCGCTATCGCCCCGGCACAGCAGCACATAGGCCAGCAGGCTCATGCCCAGCACGTTGTCGGCGCTCATGTCGAGCAGGCTGTGCAGGCCGTCAGCAGCGGCGGCCCAGTCGCGGCGGTACAGGTCGAGCAGCGCCAGGTGCGCGCGCAGGCTCAGGTGCAGCGGGTCGAGTTCACGCGCCACCGCCAGCTCGGCCGCCGCGCCGCTGAAGTCGGCACGCATCATCAGCGACAGCGCGTGCGAATGGCGCACATAGGGCGAGCGCGGCGCTGCCTGCAATGCGCGCGCAAAGAGCGCCTGCGCGGCCGGCCAGTCGAAGGCGTAGCGGTGTCTCAGCGCGGCCGCCAGCACCAGCGATTCGGCGTGCAGCGGCTCCAGGTCCAGCGCGCGTTGCACGGCGGCCAGCGCCACGTCCACGCCGGGCTGCGGTGGCTCCAGGTTGGTGGCCACCAGTTGCGTCCAGGCGCGGGCGATGCCGGCGTGCGCGGCGGCGCGGTCGGGCGCGGCCAGCGCGGCGGCCACGAAGCGCCGCAGCGCCTTGCGATGCCCTTCTTCGTGGCCCAGGCGCAAGAAGTAGTGGCCGCGCTCGATCAGCTCGGCCGCCGCGTCCACCGCCGCGCTTTCAGCCGCACCGGATGGCGCCACGCGGGGCACCAGGTGCGGGCGGTAGCTGCCCTTGGGCAGCTCGATCATCCAGCCGCCCGGTGGCTGCAGGGCGTAGTGGCGACGCAGCCGTTCTCGCAGGCGACGCGCTTCCACGCGCACGATGCTGTCGCGGCGCGGGTCGAAGCTTTGTGCCGGGCGCTGGAAGACTTCGATGCCGACCACCGTTTCCTTCAGCATCGTGGCGCGGCCGGCTCGTGCGTGTTCCACCAGGTAGCGCAGCAGCCGCTGGTGCGCCTGCGCGCCAGCGAACAGCGGCGACGCCATGACGCGCGCGAGTTCGTGCTCGAGCGCGCGGTACACGTCAGCAGGACGGTCGTCAGTCGGGTCGTCGGCAGCGGGTGTTTCCATGGCGGCAAGCCGCAAGATACTGCGGATGCCGCGCCGGGGTCACCCCCGAGGCCGGTGCTGGGTGATTTTGTTCAGACCTGCCGCTGCCGCCGCCGTGCGCACAGGCCCAGCACGCCCAGGCCCGCCGCCCACAGCGCCCAGGCCTCGGGCTCGGGCACCGGTGGGATGCCGTAGAGGTACTGAATGCCGGCCGTGTCGTCCAGCTTGGGCAAGCGGGTGATGGGCGCCAAACCGTCGCCGTCGGGGTCGGCCCAGGCGCAGCTGCTGCCGTCAAAGGCCGCGCTGACGTAACCGCACATCAGGCCGCTGGGCACGTCGCTGTGCGCCAGGCCGAGCGCGTGACCCAGCTCGTGCGCAAAGAGGCCGGCAAAGTCGTTCAGATAGAAGAAGTTGTTCGACGCCGGAAACAGCTCGTACAAGTCGCCTTCGTTGCCGGCCGGGATGCCAAAGCGGTTGTCGCGGTTGAAGATGATGTCGCCTTCCAGCGTGGTGCCGCCATTGGGCGGCGGCGCATAGCCGACCGCGCCGGTGGAGCCGTTGATGGCAAAGGCGCCAATGCGGATCTGCCCCACCACCGGCGCGCCGCCATAGGCTGCACCGAAAGGCAGCGAGCCGGATTCAGCCACCTGCACAAATTGCAAGTTAGCCAGTGCCGACCAGGCTGCAAAGGCCTGCGCGATGGCGGCCATCGCCGGTGCCGTGCCGCCGACCTGCGCAAACACGCTGCTCAGGTCCGATGTGCCGCTGATGCCGAGGTTGGCGGTGGACGGGTCGAGCGTGGTGCCGTCGCCCATCAGGCTCCAGGTGACCACGCCGCCGGC
>JANNGN010000709.1:0-2452 GCA_031403895.1 Rubrivivax sp.
GCCAGCAGCGCGTCGATGCTCAGGTCGCGGCGGTCAAAGACGCGCGGCTGGCCGGTGCGCACCGAGGTGGCGGTGATGAAGAGCGCGAGCGGGCCCTGTGTCAGCACCTGCGGCTTGACGTGGCGCGCCAGCACCTCGCGCAGCGGGTTGCCACCGAGCGGGTTGAACTGGTAGGGGCTGAACCAGCGCTGCAGCTGTGTCGTCCAGGCGTAGAAAGGGTTGAGGTCGAGGTTGTAGCTGGCCAGGCCCGGGGTGGCGCCGGGCCAGGCGCCAAAGCAGCCGCCAAAGCCGGCGCCCACCCGCGTGTGCTGGCCCGCGATGTCGAGCCAGAAGGCGCGCAGCGCGGCCTGCGCACCCGCGCGCCCCCCTTCGGCCCAGCCGGTGGCCAGCACGGCCGCATTCAGCGCGCCAGCACTGGTGCCGGACAGGCCGGCAATGCCCAGCGTGTCGTCTTCCAGCAGCCGGTCAAGCACGCCCCAGGTGAAGGCGCCGTGGGAGCCGCCGCCTTGCAGCGCGAGGTCGATGGAAGCAGTGCGGGATTTGGGTCGCATAGGAGCAGAGCGTATCAAGCGGCCGCCGCGGAACCGGCTCCGCCGGGCCGCTGGGGGCGCCCCCTTGAGGGGGAGGCGCCGCAGGCGCTACGGGGGTGGGCCATCAATACCGCCGCGTAATACCCGCGACCCGCAGGTACAGGTTAGCTGCCCAGGACACCACCACGCGGTGCATCCAGCCGCGCAGGCCGGCGCGCATGGGCGGGTCTGCGACCTCGGCCGACACCGCGAAGGCGGCTTCGAAGCACGCCGACAGCGACTGCGCAAAAGCGGCATCGCGCACCACGACGTTGGCTTCCAGGTTGAGCAGCAGGCTCAACGGGTCGATGTTGCTGCTGCCCACCGTGGCCCAGTCGTCGTCCACCAGCGCCACCTTGGCGTGCAGGAAAGCGGGCGTGTATTCGTAGATGCGGATGCCGTTGTGGCGCATCTCGGCATACAGGGTGCGCGCGGCCATGGCGGCAATGCGGTAGTCGATCTTGCCTTGCAGCAGCAGGCGCACGCACACGCCCCGTTTGGCCGCACGGCGCAGCGCCGTGCGGAAGCCGCTGCCGGGATAGAAGTACGGCACCGCGATGTCCACCCGGGTGCGCGCATGGCGGATGGCCTCGATGTAGCTGCGCTCGATGCTGCGGCGCTGGCGCAGGTTGTCGCGCACCAGGAAGGCGGCGCGCATCGGCGCTTCGGCCTGCGGGTCGGGCGCAGCCGGCGCGCCGCGCAGTTGCCGAATCAGGCTCATCGCATCTTTCACCGGGCGCGAGCTGCGCGCCAGCAGGCGGGCTTCCTGGCGCCAGTTGCGGGCAAGGTGGGCACGTGCCCACATCGCACGCGTGGTGGCGTGTACCGACAGCGCCAGCGGGCCCTGGACGGCGACGGCAAAGTCCAGCCGTGGTGCATCGGACCAGCCATGGTTCATGTCGTTGCGGTCGTCGATGAGGTTGATGCCGCCGACAAAGGCCAGCCTCTCGTCGCACACACACAGCTTCTGGTGCAACCTGCGCAACTGCCCCGGCTGCAGCCAGGAGTACCAGCGGTCGAGCGGCCGGAAGACCTCCAGCTGAACCGCGCTGCCCGCGAACAGGGCACGCACGCGCGGCAGCGTGGCGATGGAGCCGAAACCGTCCAGCACCACATGCACCGCCACGCCGCGCGCGGCGGCGCGTTTCAGTGCATCGGCCACGACCGTGGCGGCCGCGTCGTCGTGAAAGATGTAGGTCGCCAGCCAGACCTCGTGCTCGGCGGCGTCAATGCCTTCGCACATGCGGGGGAAGAGCGCGTCGCCGCCCTGCAGCAGCTCGACCTGGTTGCCGCCCACAAAGCGCGACGGCGGCACCGTGGTCCAGCTTTGCAGGATTTGGCGTCCCGGGATGGCCATGGCTTCAGGGCACGTCGAAGGCGGGCACGAGTTCGGCGATCAGCGGCAGGTGGTCGGACATGCGCGCCCAGGCCATGCCGCGCGGCACCATCGTCGAACTGCAGCTGAGGCCGCGCAGGTAGAAGCGGTCAAGCGCAAACACCGGTGCGATCGACGGGAAGGTGGCGGCGCCACTGCGGCCGGGCCCGGGCCCAGGTCCGGCCCCGCCTTCGCTGCGCGGCGCCAGGGCGCGGTGCAGGCCCAGGGCCTGCATCGGCGCGTCCAGCCGCTCGCCCCAGTCATTGAAGTCGCCGGCCACCACCAGCATGGCGTCGCGCGGCACTTCGGTGTTGATGAAGTGCGCAAGCCGCTCCACCTGGCGCACACGGCCGCGGTGGCCAAGGCCAAAGTGCACCACCACCGCGTGCACCGTGCTGCCGTTCCACACCACCGGCACATGCAGCAGGCCGCGCTGCTCGAAGCGGTGGTCGCTGACGTCGTGGTGGCCCACGTCGCCCATCGGCCAGCGCGAGAGCAGCGCGTTGCC
>JANNGN010000710.1:0-2271 GCA_031403895.1 Rubrivivax sp.
CTGCCGGTCACGCCCGAGCCGGTGGTTTTGCGCCCGGTGGTGGAAGAAGCGTGGACGATGCTCGCCGCGACTGCGCTGGTGCAACGGGTGGCCTTCATCGACGCGCTGCCGGACGATGAATCGTGCCTGGTGATGGCCGACCGCAAACGGCTCAAGCAGATCATGAGCAACCTGCTGTCCAACGCCATCAAATACAACCGCCAGGGCGGCTGGGTGCGCGTGACGGTGTGCCTGCATGAAGGCACGGTGGAACTCAACGTGGCCGACAGCGGACCGGGGCTGGACCCCGAGCAGCAGGCGCGCCTGTTCAACCCCTTCGACCGCCTGGGTGCAGAGCGCGGCCTGGTGGCGGGCACGGGGCTTGGGCTGGCGCTGAGCCGCCAGCTGGCCGAGGCGATGGGCGGCAGCATTGGCGTACACAGCCACGCGGGTGAAGGGGCGACCTTCAGCTTGCGGCTGCCGGCGGCCTGATCGGCCTGCCGGGTCAGCGCTGCTCGAAGCGGAACACCGCCACGCTGGCGCGCAGGTTGGGCCAGCGCCGCACCACGCGGCCGGCTTGCAGGCCGAAGCTGTCGCTGACGGCCAGGCCGCAGCGGCCGGCGAGCACTTCAAAGTCAGCGAAAGTGCCGACGCGGATGTTCGGCGTGTCGTACCACTGGTAGGGCAGCGCGCGCGTCACCGGCATGCGGCCGCCCAGCACATGCAGCCGGTTGCGCCAGTGCGCAAAGTTCGGGAAGGCGACGATGCCGATGCGGCCCACGCGCGCCGTTTCCTTCAGCATGCGTTCGGTGTTGCGCAGGTGCTGCAGGGTGTCGATCTGCAGCACGACGTCGAAGCTGCTGTCGTCGAACAGCGCGAGGCCTTCTTCAAGGTTGAGCTGGATCACGTTGACGCCGCGCTGCACACAGGCGTACACGTTGGCGTCGGCGATTTCGATGCCGTAACCGCTGCAACCTTTGTGCTGCTGCAACCAGGCCAGCATCTCGCCGCTGCCGCAGCCGAGGTCGAGCACGCGGCTGCCGGCCGGGACGAGGTCGGCAATCAGTTCAAGGTCCTTGCGCTCGCTCATGTGAGCCCCTCGCCCGCCGGGTGCGGCGGTCGGCCTTGCAGGCCGCGCCGGGCCTTGCGGCCCAACTCTTCGCCAGGCACGAACAGTCCACTGGACTGTTCGTGTCCGGGCTCAGCCCCCGAGGGGACTGGGGCCGGCTTGGGAGCGGCCCGGCGCTCGGCCCCGATCTTGTCGAAATACGCCCGCATCACAGCGTGGTAACGCGGGTCTTCCAGCAGGAAGGCATCGTGCCCATGCGGCGCGTTGATCTCGGCATAGCTGACGTCGATGCGGTTGTCCACCAGCGCCTTCACGATCTCGCGCGAACGCGCGGGTGAGAAGCGCCAGTCGGTGCTGAAGCTCACCAGAAGAAAGCGGTTATGCCGGGCGATCTGGAAGGCCCGCGTCAGGCTGCCGCCGTGTTCCAGCGCCGGGTCAAAGTAGTCGAGCGCGCGCGTGATCAGCAGGTAGGTGTTGGCGTCGAAGTACTCGCTGAACTTGTCGCCCTGGTGGCGCAGGTAGCTTTCGATCTGGAATTCGATGTCCTGCGTGCTGTACGACAGGCTGCTGCCAACGCCGGATTTGAGTTCGCGGCCGAACTTGGCTTCCATCGCGTCGTCGCTCAGGTAGGTGATGTGGCCGATCATGCGTGCCACGCGCAGGCCGCGTTTGGGCAGCGTGCCGTGCGCCAGGTAGTGGCCGCCGTGGAAGTCGGGGTCGGTCACGATGGCGCGCCGCGCGACTTCATTGAAGGCGATGTTCTGCGCACTCAGGTTCGGCGCCGTGGCCACGGCCACGCAGTGGCGGATGCGCTCGGGGTGGCGCAGCGTCCACGCCAGCGCCTGCATGCCACCCAGGCTGCCGCCGAGCACGGCGGCCAGCACGTCGATGCCCAACCGCTGCACCAGCCGCGCCTGCGCATCGACCCAGTCTTCCACCGTCACCACCGGGAAGTCGGCGCCGTAGGGGCGGCCTTCCTCGGTTGACGCCGGATTGACGTGCGTCGGCCCGCTGGAGCCGAAGCAGGAACCGGGGTTGTTGACGCCGATGACGAAAAAGCGCTCGGTGTCCAGTGGCTTGCCCGGGCCGACGAGGTTGTCCCACCAGCCCACGCTGCCGTCGGCATGCGTGCCGGCGACATGGTGGCTGGCGTTCAGCGCATGGCACACCAGCACAGCGTTGCTGCGCTCTGCGTTGAGGCTGCCGTAGGTCTCAAAGACCAG
>JANNGN010000711.1:0-1510 GCA_031403895.1 Rubrivivax sp.
GCGGTGATGGAAGAGGTGAAGAACAGCAGCCTGCTGCCGCTGTAGGGGCGCGCGCAGGACCGTGGTCAGTGGATCGTCGCACCGTGGTGCGTTTGCGACCAGGCGGCGCCTGGCAGCGCGATGTCGGGCAACAGTCGGAGCAGCAGCAAGGACACTTCCGCCGCTGCTGCGGGCCGTGCCAACAAGTACCCCTGTCCGAGCTCGCAGCCCATCTCTTGCAGCTGCTGCAATTGCACATCGGTCTCGATGCCTTCGGCCACCACCGCCTTGCCGAGCGAACTGCCGAGCAGCACGATCGAGCGCACCACGGCGGCTTCGTTGGTGCCGGCTTCGAGCCGGGTGACGAAAGAGCGGTCGATCTTCAGGCAGTCGATGGGCAAGGTGGACAGGTGGCTGAGCGAGGAGTAGCCGGTGCCGAAGTCGTCGATCGCCAGCGTCACGCCCATGCGGCGCAGCTCGCTCAGGAAGGGCAGCGCACTTTCCAGGCGCGACATCAGGATGTCTTCGGTGAGCTCGATGCACAGGTGCGCCGGCTTCAGGCCCGCTTCGACGATGGCCCGGGTGACGCGCGCCACGAACGCCGGGTGCGAGATGTCGTGCCCTGAGACGTTGACGTTCATCGTCAGCGTTGCCCAGGCTGGGTCGGACAGCTGCCATTCGCGCAATTGGTGGCAGGCGCAGTGCATCACGAAGTCAGTCAACTTGACCATCAGCCCGGCTTCTTCGGCGATGGGCAGGAACGAAACCGGGCTGATGTTGCCGTCCAGCGGGTGGTGCCAGCGCACCAGTGCCTCAAAGCCCGCCAGCCGGCCCGGCTCGGCACCGACGAGTGCAAACACGGGCTGGTAGGCCACCGACAAGCGGCCATCGTCGATGGCGCGGCGCAGGTCGCCTTCCAGGCGCAGCCGGTTGGCGACTTCGGTGTGCAGGCTGGCGTCGAAGAGGGCGTAGCGCGCCTTGCCGGCGCCCTTGGCCTTGTACATGGCGGTGTCGGCGTCGCGCAGCACGTCTTCGGGGCTGGTGTAGCCCAGGGCACTGAAGGTGATGCCGATGCTGGCACTGGTCGTGAGTTCGGTACCGGCCACCACGAAGGGGCGGCGCAACGTGTCCATCAGGCGCTCGGCCAGGCCGACCACGCTGCGCTCGTGCTCGACGTGACGCACCAGCACGCCAAATTCGTCACCGCCCAGGCGCGCCACGATGTCGCTGGGGCGCAGCTTTTCCTGCACCCGCCGCGCCACCTGCTGCAGCAGTTCGTCGCCGGCCTGGTGGCCCAGGCTGTCGTTGACGAGCTTGAAGCGGTCGAAGTCGATGAACATCACGGCCCACGGCCGGCGCGGCTCGGTCTGGTAGCGCGCCAGCGCGCTGACCAGGCATTCCTGGAAGCGCCGCCGGTTGGGCAGGCCCGTCAGCGGGTCGTGGAAGGCCAGGTGGTGCAGGCCGGCTTCGGCGCGGCGGCGGGCGCTCACGTCCTGGGCCTGCAGGATGAGGCAAGGCGCCTCGACCTCGG
>JANNGN010000712.1:0-1532 GCA_031403895.1 Rubrivivax sp.
GGCGCCATCGGCCGCAGGTTGAACTGCAGGCAGCGGCTCAGCACGGTGGGCAGCACCTTGTCGGGGTCGGTCGTGGCGAGCACGAATTTCAGGTATTCGGGTGGCTCTTCCAGCGTCTTCAAGAGCGCGTTGAAGGCGTCCTTGGACAGCTGGTGCGCCTCGTCGATCATGAAGACCTTGAAGCGGCCGAGACCGGGCTTGTACGCGGCCCGTTCGATGAGGTCGCGGATCTCGTCCTTGCCGCCGTTGCTGGCGGCGTCCATCTCGATGTAGTCGAGGTAGCGGTCGGCGTCGATCTCGGTGCAGGCCTGGCACACACCGCAGGGCTCGGCCGTGATGCCGCCGGTGCCGTCGGGCCCGGTGCAGTTCAGGCTCTTCGCGAGGATGCGGCTGACCGTCGTCTTGCCGATGCCGCGCGTGCCGGTGAACAGGTAGGCATGGTGCAGCCGCTGCTGCGTCAGCGCGTTGCTGAGCGCCTGCACCACGTGCTCCTGGCCGACCATTTGCGCGAAGGTGCGGGGTCTGTATTTGCGGGCCAGGACGACGTAGGACATCAGGCGAACCGCCGGGCCGCCCCAAGGTCGCCTGCGCCCCCCCGGGGGGCAGCGAACGAAGTGAGCGTGGGGGCTGGCATGCAGTCGATTCTACGGGCCGGGCACAATCCTTCCCTTATGACAGCCACCCCACAAACGCCGCTCAGCTACGAACAAGCCGGCGTCCAGTACGACCTTATCGACCCGCTGAAAGTGGCCGCACAACGTGCCGCCGCAGCCACCGGCGCACACCTCGCTGCGCACGGCTTTGCCGAGGTGGTCGAATCGCGCGGTGAATCGGCCTACGTCGTCGATGTCGGGCCGTTCTACATCGCCAGCATCGTCGAATGCCTGGGCACCAAGACGCTGGTGGCCGACGAGATGCAGCGCCTGACCGGCAAGAGCACCTTCGGGGCCATCGCACAGGACACGATCGCGATGGCCGTCAACGACCTCATCACCGTCGGCGCCACGCCGCTGGTGGTGCAGGCCTACTGGGCTGCGGGTGGCAGCGAATGGTTTGCTGACAGCGACCGCGCGGCCGCACTCGTGGCCGGCTGGAAGGCCGCCTGCGACACCTGCCGCGTGGCCTGGGGCGGTGGCGAAACGCCGGCGCTGGCGGGCATCGTCGAAGCCGGGCGCATCGACCTGGCGGCCTCGTGTACCGGCCTCGTCAACCCCAAGCCGCGCCTGACGCTGGGTGAAAAACTTCAGCCCGGCGACGCCATCGTGCTGCTGGCCAGCAGCGGCATCCACGCCAACGGCCTGAGCCTGGCGAGGAAGCTCGCGCAGCGGCTGCCGCAAGGTTACCTGACACAGATCGCGCCCGGCCTGAACTACGGCGACGCGCTGCTGGCACCCACCGTGCTGTATTCGCCGGTCACCGAAGCGCTGGCCGCTGCCGGCGTGCGCGTTCACTACGCCGCCAACATCACCGGCCACGGCTGGCGCAAGCTGCTGCGCCACCCCAAGCGGCTGGCCTACCGCATCCACACCGTG
>JANNGN010000713.1:0-2704 GCA_031403895.1 Rubrivivax sp.
GAAGGCAAGTTCGTCACCAGCCGCCAGATCTGGGACCGGCTGCAAAGAGAACTGCAAAGCAACGTCGCACTGAAGGTGAAAGAGTCGGGCGAAGACGGCATCTTTGAAGTCAGCGGCCGCGGTGAATTGCACCTGACCATCCTCTTGGAGAACATGCGCCGCGAAGGCTACGAGCTGGCCGTGGGCAAGCCGCGTGTCGTGATGAAGGACGTGGGCGTCGAGCGCCATGAGCCGATCGAAATGGTGACGGTCGATATCGAAGACCAGCACCAGGGCGGCGTGATGCAGGCCCTGGGCGAACGCAAGGGCGAACTGGCCAATATGGAAACCGACGGCCGTGGCCGTGTGCGGCTGGAATACCGCATTCCGGCGCGCGGCCTGATTGGATTCAGCAACGAGTTCATGAACCTGACGCGCGGCACCGGCCTCATCAGCAACATCTTCGACAGCTACGAGGCCTACAAGGGCGAGATCGCAGGCCGCAAGAACGGCGTGCTGATCAGCATGGACTCGGGCGAAATCGTGACCTACGCGCTGGGCAAGCTGGACGACCGTGGCAGGATGTTCGTGAAAGCAGGCGACCCAGTCTATGAAGGCATGATCGTCGGCATCCACAGCCGCGACAACGACCTGGTGGTGAACGCGGTGCGGCAGAAGCAGCTCACTAACTTCCGCGTTAGCGGCAAGGAAGAAACGATCAAGATCACGCCACCGATCGACATGAGCCTGGAATACGCGGTGGAGTTCATCGCCGACGACGAGCTGGTGGAGATCACGCCGAAGAGCATCCGCGTGCGCAAGCGGTTCCTCACCGAGCACGAGCGCAAACGCGCCGGCCGCCCGGGCGCCTGAGCGGGTCCTTCGATGAAGATGACGCACCGCCAAGCGGTGTGGGTCACAGTGGCCGCAGCGCTGCTGTGGAGCATCGCTGGCGTCGTCACGCGGCACCTGGAAGCGGCGCGCAGCTTTGAAGTGACTTTCTGGCGCAGCGCCTTCAATGCGCTGGCGCTGGTGGTGTTGCTGTCGTGGCTGCGCGGGCCCACTGTCGTGGTGCAGTCCCTTAGAACCGGCGGCCGCGCACTCTGGATCTCGGGCCTGTGCTGGTGCGTGATGTTCACCGCCTTCATGGTCGCGCTGACGCTGACGACAGTCGCTAACGTGCTGGTGACGATGTCGATCGGCCCTTTGCTGACGGCGCTGTTGGCGCGCGGGCTGCTGGGCCACAAGCTGGCGCCGCGCACATGGGGCGCGATCGCGCTGGCCGGCATCGGCATCGCGTGGATGTACGGGCATGAGGTCAGCGCCGGTGACCCGCGCCATCTGCTGGGCACCGTGGTGGCGTTGGCGGTGCCAGTGGCCGCGGCCATCAACTGGACGCTGCTGCATCACCTGAAGTCGCACGCCGGTGGCGGCGCCGACATGCTGCCTGCCGTGTTGCTGGGTGCGCTGCTGTCGGCGCTGCTCACGCTGCCACTGGCCTGGCCGATGGCCGCGTCGGCGCAGGACATGGGCTTGCTGGCACTGCTGGGCGTGGTGCAACTGGCCATTCCGTGCCTGATGGCGGTGGCTGCGGCACGAGTGCTCAGCGCGCCTGAGATATCGCTGCTGGGCTTGCTGGAAGTGGTGTTCGGTGTTGCCTGGGCCTGGCTGGGCGCGGGCGAAGCGCCATCAGCTGCGGTGCTGGGTGGCGGCCTGCTGGTGCTGGCTGCCCTGGCGGGCAACGAGGCGCTGGCCTTGCGGCGCTAAAGGCCGCGACATCCGAATCAGGCACTCAACACTTTTGCCTATTCGCGCGCACCGTTAGCAGGGCTAGCATGTGCCGACGGTTCGCGTTGTGCGGGTCGCAAGGATCAGGCCATGCACACCCTACCCTGGACCCGTCTGGCCCTGCTGCTGGCGGCAGCAGCCCTGGACACGGGCTGTGCATCGGTGGCCGCGCAGAACGCCGCCATCGCCGTCGGCCTGACCACAGGCGCCGGCCACTTCCCCACCAGCCACATCCACCAGGTCTATTACCTGGGCGTGTTTGACCCCCGTGACCAACTGCCGCCCACCATTTATCGGGTGCGCGTGCAGGGCCAGGCCAGTGCGCTGGCGCTGACCAAGTTTGCTTCGGGCTGGGTGCGGGCTGAACTGGTGGATTCGCTGTCGGGCCGGGTCGCGCTGCCCGGCGACAACAAGGCAGGCGTGGCTGCCGCTGATGAGATCGACAAAGGCGCGCTCACCGGCCGCCGGCTCGTGATGTTCGGCCCCGAAGGCTTCAGAGAGGCACCACGCGACCACCGCCTGGTGGTGGTGATGGGCTCCGACCCGGAAGCCTTTTTCTCTGCCGTGGACCAGGCCCTCGGGGTGGTGGCGCAGGTCACACAAGGCTCGGCGGCGGGGCCTGAAATAGAGAAGGCGCTGTGGACCGACCTGGCCAAGATCCGCGTGCTGCGCCAGCAATTGGATTTGGTGCTTGACAGCGTGCAGAGCGACTGAGGACAGCCATGAAACAACGCCGTTCTCCCAGCCTGAGCCTGGCCATCCTGCTGGCCACCCTGTGTCTTGCCGCCTGTTCGGCACTGCAGATCGATGTCGATGTTTACAAGGGCCCCTTGAGCAACGAAGAAGAGATGCAGGCGCGCCAGTTTGCGGCGCTGGCGGTGTCGGCGCGGCCGATGCTGGCGGAGCTGCGCAATGACATTGAGGACACGTATCGGAG
>JANNGN010000714.1:0-3280 GCA_031403895.1 Rubrivivax sp.
GCCTACAACCTGCATGTGCGCATCGACGGCATGCCGCTGATCCTGTCGTTGCTGCTCGGCGGCTTCTTCGCCACGCTGGTGGGCGTGCTGTTCGGCATCCCGAGCCTGCGCATCAAAGGCCTGTACCTGGCCGTCGCCACGCTGGCCGCGCAGTTTTTTGTTGACTGGGCCTTCCTGCGCGTGAAGTGGCTGACCAACAATTCGCCGTCAGGCTCCGTCAACGTGTCGGGGCTCAACGTGTTCGGATTGCCGATCGAGTCGCCGGCGCAGAAGTACCTGTTCTGCCTGGGCTTCGTGCTCGTCTTTGCGGTGCTGGCGAAGAACCTGGTGCGCGGCCACATCGGGCGCGAATGGATGGCCATCCGCGACATGGACGTGGCGGCGGCCGTGATCGGCATCCGCCCGGTCTATGCCAAGCTGACGGCCTTTGCGGTCAGCTCTTTCATCGTCGGCGTGGCCGGCGGCCTGTGGGGCTTTGTGCATCTGGGCGCGTGGGAGTCGGCAGCGTTTTCCATCGACCGCAGCTTCCAGCTGCTGTTCATGGTGATCATCGGCGGCCTCGGCTCGATCATGGGCGCCTTCTTTGGCGCGGCCTTCATCGTCGTGCTGCCGATCGTGCTGGACAACCTGCCGTACTGGTTTGGCATCCCCATCGACACGGCACTTGCCGCGCACCTGACAAGCATGATTTTCGGCGCGCTGATCATCGTCTTCCTGATCGTCGAACCGCATGGCCTGGCCCGCCTGTGGTCGATCGGCAAGGAGAAGCTCCGGCTCTGGCCCTTCCCCCATTAGTTTCACGACCCCGTTCATCACCGCACCGCAGAGTGCTTTTCATTCAACACCCTGGAGACCTCATGAAGTTCAAGTCCACCTTGTTTGCGGGCGCCTTGCTCGCGGCTGGCGTTGCCGGCCTTGCGGCTGAGGCATTGGCCCAAGCCAAAGAACAGTTCTTTCCGGCGCTGGTCTATCGCACTGGCGCCTACGCGCCCAACGGCGTGCCTTTCGCCAATGGCTATGCCGACTACCTCAAGCTCGTCAATGCGCGCGGCGGCATCAACGGCGTAAAGATCGCCTACGAAGAATGCGAGACCGGCTACGCCACCGACAAGGGCGTGGAGTGCTACGAGCGCATGAAGGGCAAGTTCGGTGGCGCCACCTCGTTCCAGCCGCTGTCCACCGGCATCACGCTGGCGCTCACCGAGAAGGCCTTCGTGGACAAGATTTCGATGTTGACCATCGGCTATGGCATCAGCGCGTCGCAGGACGGCCAGGTCTTCAAGTGGAACTTCCCGATCGCCGGCCACTACTGGGTGGCGGCCGACATCCTGGTCCAGCAACTGGGCAAAAAGGAAGGCGGCCTGGACAAGCTCAAGGGCAAGAAGATCGCGCTCGTCTATCACGACAGCGGCTTCGGCAAGGAGCCGATTCCCTTGCTGACCGAACGCAGCAAGATGCATGGCTTTGAGCTGAGCCTGTTGCCGGTGGCGCACCCCGGCGTCGAGCAGAAAGCAACCTGGCTGCAGATTCGCCAGAGCAAGCCCGACTACGTGCTGCTGTGGGGCTGGGGCGTGATGAACAGCACCGCGCTGAAAGAAGCCCAGGCCACCGGCTTCCCGCGCGACAAGATGTACGGCGTGTGGTGGGCCGGCGCCGAGCCTGACGTGAAGGACGTTGGCGACGGTGCCAAGGGCTACAACGCGCTGGCCTTGCAGCATGGCGCCGAGCCTAACGCCAAAGTGGTGCAGGACGTGCTGAAGGAACTGCACGCCAAGGGCAATGGCACCGGGCCGAAGGAAGAAGTGGGCACCGTGCTGTACATGCGCGGCCTGATGAGCGCAATGATCGGCGTTGAAGGTGTCAAGCGCGCGCAAGACCGCTACGGCAAGGGCAAGTGGCTGACTGGCGAACAGGCGCGCTGGGGCTACGAGAACCTGGCGCTGGACCAGAAGAAGCTGGATGCACTGGGCTTTGCTGGCGTGATGCGCCCACTGTCCACGAGCTGCGCCGACCACATGGGCGTGGCCTGGGCGCGCGTCCACACCTGGGACGGCAAGAAGTGGAACTTCACGTCCGACTGGATGCAGGCCGACGAGCAGATCCTCAAACCCATGGCACGCGCGGCGGCTGACAAGTACGCGGCGGAAAAGAAGATGGAACGCCGCTCGGCGAAGGACTGCGAGTCATAGCCCACCCCCGGAGCGGCTGGCGCGTTCGCTGGCAAGGAACAGTCCCCCGGACTGTTCTCGTCCCGCTCACCCCCCTCAAGGGGGAAACCCCAGCGGCCCGGCATAGCCGGATCCGCGGCGTTCACTCGATGGAACATCCATCCTCACCATGTCCAACATCCTTCTCAACGTCAACGGCATCGAGGTCATCTACAACCACGTCATCCTGGTGCTCAAGGGCGTGAGCCTGCAGGTGCCCGAGGGTGGCGTGGTGGCTTTGCTGGGCGGCAACGGCGCGGGCAAGACGACGACGCTGCGGGCCGTCAGCAACCTGCTGGCGGGCGAGCGGGGTGAAGTGACGAAGGGCAGCATCGAGTTGCGTGGCGAGCGCATCGAAAAGCTCAGCACCAGCGAGATGGTCAACCGCGGCGTGATCCAGGTCATGGAGGGGCGGCACTGCTTTGCGCACCTGTCGATCGAGGACAACCTGATGACCGGGGCCTACACGCGCAAGGACGGCAAGGCGGCGGTAGCAGCCACGCTGGAGAAGGTTTACGGCTACTTCCCGCGCTTGAAGGAACGCCGCAGCAGCCAGGCCGCGTACACCAGCGGCGGGGAGCAGCAGATGTGCGCCATCGGCCGCGCGCTGATGGCCAACCCGAACATGGTGCTGCTGGACGAACCCAGCATGGGCCTGGCGCCGCAGATCGTGGAAGAGGTGTTCGAGATCGTGAAAGACCTGAACCAGCGAGAGAAGGTCACCTTCCTGCTGGCCGGCGAGCGTGGCGAGGTCACCAAGGGCTCGGTCGAGTTGCGAGGCGAGCGCATCGAGAAGCTGTCCACCGCCGACATGGTCGAGCGCGGCGTGATCCAGGTGATGGAAGGCCGGCACTGCTTCGCCCACCTCACGATCGAGGAGAACCTGTTGACTGGCGGCTACACCCGCAAGAACAAGGCGGAAGTCGCTGCCAACCTGGAGAAGGTCTACGCCTACTTTCCTCGGCTCAAGATCCGGCGCACCAGCCAGGCCGCCTACACCTCGGGCGGCGAGCAGCAGATGTGCGCCATCGGCCGCGCGCTGATGGCCAACCCGAACATGGTGCTGCTGGACG
>JANNGN010000715.1:0-3131 GCA_031403895.1 Rubrivivax sp.
GCGCTGCCGAGCTGTTCGCAGATGACCGGAAACAGGTGCGGGCTGGTGGCCAGGAACAGCACCACGGTGTCGGCGCGGCCACCGCTGCGGCCTTCTACAGCCGTGGGTTCGTCAAGCCAGCGCTTCAGGCCCAGGTAGTGCTCGGGCTGCGACAGGTCCATGCGCCGGTAGTGCAGCAACTGCGCAAAGTGCGCGAACTCTTCATCGGTGGGGCGCTTGCCGGGATCGACATCGCCGAAGCGTTCCTTGATGAAGTTGCGGTACTCGTCGTCGCTGCGCTCGTCGCGCGCCACGGCCAGGATGCGGCCACCTTGTGGCAGCTTGCCGTGGCGGTGCGCCTGGAACAGCGCGGGCATCAACTTGCGCCAGGTCAGGTCGCCGGTACCACCAAATAGCACGAGGTCGAAGGACATGGGATGTGTAATTAAGTTACCACTTTGATGATGCCGGAGTTTCAGATTGCGGTCAACGCGATCGGCGCTGGCAACGCGTGTCCGCAAGAGCTTGCAAGAGGGCGCAAGAGGCACCCGCCCCCCGAAGCCGGGGGTCACTGTGCGTCGCACCACAGACCGTACTGTGCACCCCCCCTACAAACGAGATGTTGGCAAGTTCGTTCCCACCCTGTCTCGCAATCCACCCCTTGGAGTCACTATGAAACTGAAAAAAATCTTCGTCGCCACGTCGTTCGCCCTGGCCGCCTCAGCAAGCATGGCAGATGCGGTGGTCAGCATGCTCGACTTGAGCAGCGGCAACGCCCGTTTCGGGCGCGACAACGCCGTTGGCAGCTTCATGGACACCTACACCTTCACGCTCGCCAACAACGCGTGGCTGGTCAGTTCCACGGCCAGCAGCGCGGCGTCCGGCAACCAGGATCTGGACTACACCAGCCTGCAGATCACTGACGCGTTGTCCAACGTCCTGGCGACTTTTGTCGGCAACCTGGGCGACGACCAGAACGAGTTCTATTCGCTGCCGTCCACTCTGTTTGCGGCCGGCAACTACCAGTTGCTCATCCGTGGCATCAATTCGCCGGCCCAGGCCTCCTACTCGGGCAACCTGGCGATCTCAGCCGCACCCAACTTGGTGCCCGAACCCGGCACGCTGGCGCTGCTGTTGGCGGGCCTGGGCGGCGCCTGCTTCGTGTCGCGGCGCGGCGCCGCCAGCCAGGCTTCGGCAAGCCGCAGCCAGTAGGTCGCGCCCAGCGGGATCAGCGCGTCGTTGAAGTCGTAGCTGGGGTTGTGCAACATGCACGGCCCCATGCCGTGGCCACTGTGGCGGTGTGAGCCTTCGCCATTGCCGATGAAGACATAAGCGCCGGCCTTGGCTTGCAGCATGAAGGCAAAATCTTCAGACGGCATGCTCGGTTCCTGCACCAGCACCTGCGCGGGCCCGACGATGCCGCGCATCACCTCGGCCGCAAAGCCAGCCTCGAACGCGCTGTTCACCACTGGCGGCGCGCGGCGCAGAAACTCGACGTCGCAGCTTGCGCCAAAGGCGGCGGCGGTGTGGGTGGCGATGGCGCGCAGGCGCGGCTCGATGAGGTCGAGCGCCGCCACGCTGAAGCTGCGCACCGTGCCTTCGATCGTGCAGGCATCCGGGATCACGTTCGTGGCCTCGCCAGCGTGCAGCATCGTCACAGAGAGCACGGCGGCGTCGATGGGCTTCAGGTTGCGGCTGATGATCGTCTGCAGCGCCAGCACGGTCTGGCACGCCACCAGCACCGGGTCCACACCCAGGTGCGGCAAGGCCGCATGCGCACCGCGGCCATGGACCACGATCTTGAAGGTGTTGGCCGACGCCATCACGGGCCCGGCACTGGCCGCAAAGCTGCCGGCGGGCATGCCCGGCCAGTTGTGCATGCCGAACACCGCCTCCATCGGGAAGCGCTTGAACAGGCCTTCCTGCAGCATCGCCTGCGCGCCGCCGCGGCCTTCTTCGGCGGGCTGGAAGATGAGATAGACGGTGCCGTCGAAAGCCCGTGTGCGCGCCAGTTCCTGTGCCGCCGCCAGCAGCATCGCGGTGTGGCCGTCGTGGCCGCAGGCGTGCATGGTGCCGGCGTGTCGGCTCTTGTGCGCGAAGCTGTTTTGCTCATGCACCGGCAGCGCATCCATGTCGGCGCGCAGGCCGACGGCGCGGCCACAGGCACCGCCATCGCGGCCTTGCACGATGCCGACGACGCCAGTGCGCGCCAGGCCACGGTGGGTGGGGACGCCGAACGCCGCCAGCCGCGCGGCCACGATGTCGCTGGTGCGCTGTTCCTCGAAGCCGAGTTCGGGGTGGGCGTGCAGGTCGCGCCGCAAAGCAACCAGGGCCTCGGCCTGCGCCGCAATGCCGTCCGGGATCATCGCCTTGACGCTCATCGCGGGGTTGCCGCCAATGCAGCCGCCAATGCCTGCTCCATATCTTTGATCAGGTCGCCAGCGTCTTCAATGCCCACCGACAACCGCAGCAGATCGGGCGGCGCCGGCGTGCCCGGGCCTTCGACACTGGCGCGGTGCTCGATCAGGCTTTCGGTGCCGCCCAGTGACGTGGCGCGCTTCCACAACTGTGTGTTTGCGGCGACCGCAATCGCCGCCGCTTCGCCGCCCTTGACGCGGATCGACAACATGCCGCCAAAGCCACCCACCATCTGCACGGCAGCCACCGCATGGCCGTGGCTTCCTGCAAGCCCCGGGTACAGCACTTCGGCCACGAGCGCATGGCCGTTGAAGTGTTCGGCGATGCGCAGTGCCGACGCACACGCCGCGCGCACGCGCAGGTGCAGCGTGCGCAGGCCGCGCAGCAGCAGCCAGGCTTCGAAGGAACCGAGCGTGCCGCCCAGTTGCGCGCGCACCTTGCGCACCCGCTGCCAATGCGCTGATTCGGCGCTGCCTTCACGCACCACCAGCACGCCGGCGATGAGGTCTGAATGACCGTTCAAATACTTGGTGGCGGCGTGCATCACGATGTCGGCGCCGAGTGCCAGCGGCCGCGTCAGCAGCGGCGTGGCAACGGTGGAATCGACTGCCAGCAAGGCGCCAGCCTGATGCGCGATGCTGGCCGTGGCGGCGATGTCGGTCACGGTCCACAAGGGGTTGGCCGGCGTCTCGATCCACACCACTCGGGTCTTGCCCGGCCGCACCGCAGCCTGC
>JANNGN010000716.1:0-2572 GCA_031403895.1 Rubrivivax sp.
GCCGGCCGGTGGACAGCGCCGGCTTCAAGGTGCTGGCGGCGCAGTACCAGCGCCTGCCCTGAAGTTCAGCCGCAGCTACATCGACGGGTACTTCACCGAACAGCCGTACGGCCGCGTCGTCGCCTGGCTGATCGCCTTGCCGGCCAGCGCTTCGGTCAGTGCCACCTTGACGTGGTTGGTGGCACCCGCAATGTCGGCCGGGTTCGACGAAGGCTTGTTGTCGATGCCACCGGCGTACACCAGCGTGCCCCTGGGATCGACGATGTACAGGTGCGGCGTGGTGCGCGCGCCGTAAGCGCGGCCGACCTTGCCGTCAGCGTCCATCAGCGTGGCACTGGCGGCGGCCTTGTGCTGTTGCATCCACTGCGCCATCGCCGCCGGGGCCTTGTAGTCGCCGTGCTCGGCGCTGGTGGAGTTGACCGCCAGCCAGACCACGCCCTTGACGGCTGCGTCCTTTTGCGTGCCCTGCATGTTGTTGCTGCCGTAGTGCTTGACGACATACGGGCAGCCCGGGTTCACCCATTCGAGCACCACATGCTTGCCTTTGAAATCGGCCAGCGAGACGGGCTTGCCGCTGCTGTCCTGCACCGTGAAGGCAGGTGCAGGCTGGCCGACGGTGGCGACAGCGAAAGCGCTGTTGGCAGCGATTGCCAAAGCGGCGGTGACGAGCAGCATTTTCATGGGGGGGCTTTCGGTTCAAGAGCGCGCGTTCAGCGCGGTCAGCACTTCAGACACACTCAGAATTTCGCTCAGAACCTGAGGCCCTGCTGCGCCCGGGGTGTACAGCAGGTACACCGGCACGCCACTGCGGCCCAGGCGCGCCAGCTCGGCACTGATGGCGGCGTCGCGCCGCGTCCAGTCGGCGCGCAGCAGCAGCACGTTGCGCGCCTGGAAGGCGGCCTTCACCTCGGCCGAGCCCAGGGTGGTGCGCTTGTTGAACTGGCAGGTCACGCACCAGGCGGCGGTGAAATCGACAAACACCGGCTGGCCCGCAGCACGCGCTTGCGCCACGCGTTCTGGCGACCAGGGTTGCCAGTCTTCAGCGGCTGCAGGGCCGGTGGCTGCCCGCGCCACTGCTTCCTGCCGCAGCGCGGGTACGGCCCACACCAGCGCGGCCAGCATCAACACCAGCGCGGCCGCGCCAAAGCCGCCGCGCGCGCGTCGTCCGAGCGTGGGCGAGCCCAGCGCCCAGGCTGCGAATGCGATCGTCACCAGCAGCGCCAACAAGGCCGCCACGCCGTCCACGCCGACCTGCACACCCAGCACCCACACCAGCCAGACGACGGTGGCGAACATCGGAAACGCCATCGCGGTCCTGAAGTGCAGCATCCACAGACCCGGCCTGGGCAACAGCCGCGCCAGCGCCGGCCAGGCACTGGCCATCAGGTACGGAAGCGCCATGCCGAGACCGAGCGCCGCAAACACCGCCATGCCCTGTGCCGACGGCATGGCCACCGCCGCGCCCAGCGACGCGCCCATGAAAGGCGCGGTGCATGGCGAGGCCACGGCCACGGCCAGTACGCCAGTCAGGAAAGAATCCACCATCGGGTGCCGCGCGCGCGCCGCCGCCCATGAACCGGGCAGCACCGAGCCGAACTCGAAGACACCCGCCAGGTTGAGGCCGATCAATGTGAACAGCGCGGCCAGCCCGGCCACCACGGCGGGCGACTGCAACTGGAAGCCCCAGCCCAGCTGCTCGCCGCCCGCGCGCAGCGCCAGCAGCAGGGCAGCCAGCGCGACGAAAGACAGCACGACGCCAGCGGTGTAGGCCAGGCCGCCCGCGAGCAAGCCGCGCCGGTCATGCGCGTGCGCGGCAAAGCCCAGCACTTTGAGCGACAGCACCGGAAAGACGCAGGGCATCAGGTTCAGCAGCGCGCCACCGGCCAGCGCCAGCACCAGGGCCAAGGCCAGGCTCAGGTCGGCCGCGGCGGCTGTGCTGACCTGGGCATCGCCCAGCGATGGCAGTGGTGCGGGCGGCACAGTCAGTGGCACGACAGCCGGCCAGGCTGTCGTCAGCGCGAACTGCAGTTGCAGCCCGGCCGCCTGGCCCGCACGCGTCAGGACTGCGGGCATGGCCGCTGGCGATTCGCTGCGCTGTGGGTCCAGCGCCACGCGAGCGCTCCAGACGCCGTCTTTCCAGCTGGTGACGGGCACGGCGGCGTTGTGGATCACGCCCGTGGTTTCGGGCAGGAAGCCAAGCGTCTTGCCGTGCCACGCCGCTGGCAAGCCCGTTGCGCGCAGCAGCAGACTCTGGCCTTCGACCGCAGCGCTGGCCTGCGCGCCGGCCACCGCCTGCGGCAAGGCGGCGCGCGCTGCGTCGAACGCCGCAGCGTGGCCGGCGGTGGCGGCCTGAGCCGGGAGTTGCAGCACGAAGTCGCCGCCTTCGGGGATGCACACGTCCTTGCACACCAGCCAGTCGGCGCGCAGTTTCACGGCCAGTGTTTCGGCCGTGAAGCCGGCCGGCACCGTCACCGCCACCGGCAGCAGCAGCGTGCCCTCGTAGCCGTAGTTCATCAGCGGGCCGATCGGCAGCCGGCCGGGGGTGGGCCACTGGATCTCGCCTGCGGCCACA
>JANNGN010000717.1:0-3620 GCA_031403895.1 Rubrivivax sp.
TTGCGCAGGTCGAGCACCAGGCCCTTGAGGTTGGGATCCTGCTTGTAAAGGTCTTCGACCTTGCGTGCGAAATCATCGACCGTGCGGTCCTGGAACTGGCTCACGCGGATCCAGCCGTAGCCCGGCGCCGGCATGCCCGCGCGCACGCTTTGCATGCGAATTTCTTCGCGCACGATGGTGACCGGGAAACTGCGGCTTTCGAGCTTGCGGAAGACCGTGAGCACGACCTTGGTGTTGGGCTCGCCGCGCATCTTTTTGACGGCCTGGTCCACCGACAAGCCCTTCACCGGCGTGTCGTCGATGCGCGTGATGAGGTCGCCAGGCTTCAGGCCCGCGCGGAAGGCGGGCGAGCCTTCGATTGGCGAAACGACTTTCACGAGGCCGTCTTCCATGCCCATTTCAATGCCAATGCCGATGAACTTGCCACCGGTGTTTTCGCGGAATTCCTTGAAGGTTTTCTTGTCGAGGTACTGCGAGTGGGGGTCCAGGCCCGCCACCATGCCGGCGATGGCGTCGGAGATGAGTTTTTTCTCATCGACTGGCTCGACATACTCGGTCTTCACGCGGTCGAAGACGGCGGTCAGTTGCTGCACTTCTTCCAGCGGCAGCGGGCTCAGCGAATTGCGCGCCACCGCCTGCAACTGCATGGTGGTCAGCGCACCGGCCATCACACCCACGGCGAGGATGCCGGCGACTTTCAGCTTGGAGCCCATGTTCAACGCGCCTTTCTAGGACGAATTTCAAGTGCTTGTTTTGAGTCAATACGCACTCGCAGCCAGTATAGGACTGGCGCCGGGTTGGAGCTGCATCAGTAGGGAAAGTTGCATCCGCATTGCAAGGGCAAATTGCCGCTCTGTGGCCGCCAGGCAGCCGCAAGTTGGCAGGTGCTTCAGCCGACGCTGGCCTCTGCCTCGCGCGGGAAGGTCACCACATGGTCAACGGCGGCGCGGATGCCGATCCACTCGCCGACCTGGTGGTCGTGGTGCGACGGCACATGTGCCATCACGCGCTGGCCGCCTTCAAGGCGCAGCGTGAGCAGGAATTCCGAGCCGCGGAAGGCCTTGCGCTCGATCAGTGCGCGCACCGGGCTGGCGTCGTCATGCACGATGTCGTCGGCGCGCAGCAGCACGTCACATTCGCCGTTGGGGAAAGCCTCGGGCAGCGGGCAGCCGGCGACGTCGTCCAGTTCGCCCAGTGGCGTGTGTACGCACGGCCCGTGGGCGCAGGCAACGATCTGCGCCGGCGCGAAGACGCCGTGGCCGATGAACTTCGCCACGAAGCGGCTGACCGGGCGGTGGTAAAGCGTGTAGGCGTCGTCCCATTGCTCCAGGTGGCCCTTGTTCATGACGCCGATGACGTCGCCCACGGCAAAGGCCTCGAGCTGGTCGTGCGTGACCAGCAGCGCTGTCGTGCCGCTGTCCTTCAGGATCACGCGCACCTCTTGCGCCAGGCGTTCGCGCAGATCCACGTCCAGGCTGGAAAAGGGTTCGTCCAGCAGCAGCAGGCGCGGCCTGGGTGCGAGCGCGCGGGCCAGCGCCACCCGCTGCTGCTGCCCGCCCGACAGCTGGTGCGGCGCGCGCTTGGCGGCGTGGTTCAGGCCCACCAGGTCGAGCATCTGCTGCACCCGCTGCTGGCGTGCGGGGCGGTCCAGGCCCATCACGCCGAAGGCCACGTTGTCGGCCACGCTCAGGTGCGGAAAGAGGGCGTAGTCCTGGAACACCATGCCGATCTGGCGCCGCTCGGGCGCCAGATGCTGCCCGCTGGCGGCGTCGGACAGCACGTCGCCGGCAATCGACACGCGCCCACTGGCGCAGCGTTCCAGCCCCGCCACCGCGCGCAGCAGCGAGGTCTTGCCGCAGCCCGAAGGCCCGATCAGCACGCCTATCTGCCCGGCCAGCAAGCCCAGCGTCACCCCTTCCACGGCGGCGCGGCCCGTGGTGGACCGGGGGTAGCGTACGGCTACTGATTCCAGGCTCAAGAACATGGCGCGATGATAATCGCCGGCGCTGAATGAGGATTGTTCGCATTCAAGCCCTCTGTCCGCCCGGCGCGTGCCTCGCGCCACTAAGCCACGCTCTTCAACCTCGCCTTTCAGCCGCTTTTTCATGCGCCACCCCTTGACGCTGTTGCTCACGCTCATCTGCCTGCTGCTGGCGCTGCCGGTGCTGGGTGTGCTGGGTGCTTGGTTGGCGCTGGACGCGGCAGCACTTGCCGTGCTGAAGCACCAGCTGCAGACGGTGCTGCCCGACTACGTGCTGCAGTCGGTGCTGTTGGCGGGCGGCGTGGCCGTTGGCGTGATGGTGCTGGGCGCGGCGACCGCAGCCGCCGTCACGCTGTTTGAATTTCCGGGCCGGCGTGTCTTCGAATGGGCCCTGCTGCTGCCGCTGGCGATGCCGGCCTATGTGCTGGCCTATGCCTGGACTGACGCGCTGCAGTTCAGCGGCCCGGTGCAAAGCGCGCTGCGCCAGGCACTGGGCTTGCAGGGCGCGCTCTGGCCCGACGTGCGCAGCCTGCCGATGGCGGTGTTGCTGTTCGTGCTGTGTCTCTATCCCTATGTGTACCTGCTCACCCGCGCCGCTCTGGGCGAAAGGGCGGTGCGCCTGATGGAGGCCGCGCGGCTGTTGGGCGCGCCGATGCGCCGCCGGGTGCTGGAAGTCGCCCTGCCGATGGCGCGCCCGGCGATCGCGGCGGGAACCGCGCTGGCGCTGATGGAGACGCTGGCCGACTACGGCGTCGGTTCGTACTTCGGCCTCGCCACCTTCAGCACCGGCATCTACAAAGCCTGGCTCGTGATGAACGACCGCATCGCTGCGGCGCAGCTGGCCGCCGTGCTGCTGCTGGTGGTGGCCGCCGTGCTGATGGCCGAGCGTGCGGCGCAGCGCCGCCTGCGGTTTGCCAGCAGCCACGCGGGCGCGCCGTCGGCCGACGCGCGTCCGCTGGTCTTGAGCGGTGGCGCGGCCCTGGGTGCCTGGCTGCTGTGTGCGGTGCCGGTGCTGCTGGGTTTTGTGCTGCCGGTGGCTTGGCTGATGCGCATGCTGTGGCAAGAGGCGCAGTTCTCGGAATTCGGCCTGCCGCTGGCGCGCTTTTCGCAGTGGGCGCTGTCCAGCTTCAAGCTCGCTCTGGCGGCCGCTGTTGCGGCCACGGCGCTGGCGCTGGCGCTGGCCTTTGCGCTGCGCCAGCACCGCAGCGCGCTGCTGCAAGGGGCTGCCAGGGTGCTGTCGCTGGGCTACGCGGTGCCGGGCGCGGTGATCGCCATCGGCATCTTGCTGCCGGTGGGCTGGCTGCAGGCGCGCTGGCCCGACGCGGGCGTGGCTGCACTCGCCACCGGCACGCTTTTTGGTCTGCTCTATGCCTATCTGGTGCGCTTCTCGGCCGTGGCGCTGCAGTCGGTGGAGGCGGGCTACGCGCGGGTGCCGCAATCGATCGACGAAACCGCGCGCACGCTGGGCAGCAGCGCGCGCCGCCTGTTCACTGAACTGCACCTGCCGCTGTTGCGCCGCTCGGCCGGTGCGGCGGCGCTGCTGGTGTTTGTGGACGTGATGAAGGAGCTGCCGGCCACGCTGGTGCTGCGCCCTTTCGGCAGCGACACGCTGGCCGTGGTGGCCTACAACCTGGCGCGC
>JANNGN010000718.1:0-3509 GCA_031403895.1 Rubrivivax sp.
GTAGAGCTTCACCAGCCATACGTGGGACGGAAACTCTTCAACCGCAACCAGCCCAGCTACTTCGTCTTCGACCAGGATCATCCTGTACGTCTCGTGCGTGAAGTTGCCTCGATGCTTCTGAAGTTGTTCGT
The DNA here is from genome assembly GCA_031403895.1 of Rubrivivax sp. Classification (GTDB taxonomy): domain Bacteria; phylum Pseudomonadota; class Gammaproteobacteria; order Burkholderiales; family Burkholderiaceae_C; genus Rubrivivax. Next base: position 132 of record JANNGN010000718.1, read on the forward strand.
CCTCGTCCCAGTTGCCCCAGGTCTTTTCCACGTAGCCGCGCATCGCGTCTTCGGTGATTGCGTAGGTGAGCGCCAGGTCGTCCCGAGTCGCGGCACGCATGCGTAGGAGGGGCATTTTGTGTGGGGCCTAACGTGTTTTCGACTCCATCGCACCACAGGTCATCGAATGAAAACAGTCCACAGATGGATGAAAACGTGCGAATGACATGGGTAGATCTGCCTAGTTTTACAGGATGCGATCGATCAGTCCCAGGATTCTGGCGGCGCGGTATGGCATTTGCCACAGGGCCGTTACGGGGTCTAGTTTTGCTCCCAGCGATTTTGCACGGGCGCGCAAGGTCGATTCACGCCACTCTATGCGCACGTCCACCCATTGCCTGTCCTTTGTTCTGCCGCGTGCAGGGCCGGTGTCGATGATCAGTTCGACGGTGAGGTAGCGCGTGGTTCTTGCGGCATCTTCCCGCTGGCGCACGCATACAAGCGCTTGACCGTAGCGTTCTACCAGTTTGAGCGTTCCTGGCTGCAGCGGCCTGAGGGTTTTGACCACCCGCAGGGGCTCTTCGCGCGTGCCTTGCCCCGGTTTGCGCTCAACCCCATTCGTGATCGGCTGGGTTCCTGAAGTCATGGGTGCTCGGCCTTGGGCAATTGACGGGGCTGTTGTGCTGGTGCTCGATATTTGGTACTGTATGTTTATACAGTCAACTCGATCGAAAGGCAACCCCATGACCGACGCCCCGCCCGCCGTGCGCCCGCGCCTGCTTGACGCCTTGCGCGAACAGATCCGCTACCGGCACTACAGCGTGCGCACTGAGGAGGCTTATGTGCATTGGGTGCGGGCTTTCATCCGCTTCCATGACAGGCGCCATCCGGCGGAACTGGCGCAACCCGAGGTCGAGGCCTTTCTCACCTGGCTTGCGTCTGAACGCCAGGTCGCGCCAGGCACGCATCGGCAGGCCTTGTCGGCGCTGTTGTTCCTGTACCAGAAGGTGCTGCAGCTGCACCTGCCCTGGATGGGTGAAATCGGCCGCCCGCAGAGCCAGCGGCGTTTGCCAGTGGTGTTGACGACCGATGAGGTGGCAGCTTTGCTGCTGCAACTGGACTTGCAGCAGCAGCAGTTGGGCATGCCCCATGGTCTGGTGGGGCGGCTGCTTTATGGCACCGGCATGCGGCTGCTTGAAGGTTTGAGCTTGCGCGTGAAGGACATCGACTTCGAGCGCCGCGCGCTGGTCGTGCGTGAAGGCAAGGGTTTCAAGGACCGCGTCGTGATGCTGCCGGCGTCGCTGGAGCGGCCGTTGCGCGAACGGCTGGCACAGGCGCACGCTGTGTGGGCCAGCGACCGTGCCCAGGGCTTGCCGGGTGTGCACATGCCGCACGCGCTGGCGCGCAAGTACCCGCGGGCCGCTGAATCCTGGGCCTGGCACTGGGTCTTCCCGCAGGCCAAGGTGTCCTGGGATCCGCGCGGTGCGGGCATGCGACGCCACCATTTTCTGGAAGGCAATTTTCAGCGTGTGTTCAAGTGCGCGCTGGCTGCTGCCGGCATCCACCGGCCGGCATCGCCGCACACGCTGCGCCATTCCTTTGCCACCCACCTGCTGCAGTCGGGCTACGACATCCGCACCGTGCAGGAACTGCTGGGCCATGCCGACGTGTCCACCACCATGATCTACACCCATGTGCTGCGGCTGGGCGGCGGGGCCGTGCGTAGCCCGCTGGACAACCTGAGCGCGTTGTCGCCTGGCGGTCCGGGTTTCGGTGCGGGCTTCGCGCCCAGCCCGGGTGCTGCGCTGTCTGCTGCTGCTGCTGCTGCCGCTGCTGCTTCTGCGCATGCACTGCCACCTGCGCCCGGCGCCGTCACCCTGCCCAATCTGCGCAACTTGCCCAACCTGCCCAACCTGCCCAACTTGCCCAACCTGCCCAACTTGCACTACCCCGCCAGTGGCAAGCCCGTCACCGTCCGCCCCGCCCGTGAGTCTGAGCCTTGTTACCCCGTCGCATCGCAACCCTACCGGCCTACGCCGAGCTCCACTGCCGCAGCAACTGCAGCTTTCTGACTGGCGCGTCGCAACCCGAAGAATTGGTGGCGCGCGCCCATGCACTGGGCTACAGCGCGCTGGCCTTGACCGACGAGTGTTCGCTCGGTGGCGTGGTGCGTGCCCATGCTGAAGCCGAAAGGCTGCAAATGCGCCTGGTCGTGGGTGCGGAGATGGGCTTGTCGGCCCCGGCCCGGAAGGGCAAAACCGCCAACGTGGTGGCAGGCGGCCAGACGGGCCAGACGGGCCAGACAGCGAGTCAGACAGCGAGTCAGACAGCGCACAGCTATTCTGGAAACGCCCCCGCCCGCCAAGCCGAGCCGCGCCTCGTGCTGCTGGTGCAATCCCGCCGCGGCTACAGCAACCTCACGCAGTGGATCACCGTCGCCCGCCGCCGCGCGCCGAAGGGCGAATACCTGGCGCTTCGCAGCGACCTTGAAGGCAAGATGCCGACGGCGCCGATGCTGGCCGGCCTGCCCGGCTGCGCCGCGCTGCTGGTGCCCGACGCGTCGCAGTCGTTTGAGACGCTGTTTGAACACGCGATGTGGCTCAAGACGTGGTTCAGCGTTGATCGCGCCGGCATCGCGGTTGAGTTGCGCCTGCGCCCGCACGACGCACTGCTGGTGGACCTGCTGACACGCGTTGCGGCCGCCACCGGGCTGCCGCTGGTGGCAGCCGGCGGCGTGCGCATGCACACCCGTTCGCGCAAGGCCTTGCTCGATGTGCTGAGTGCCACGCGGCTGAAATGCACGGTCGCCGAAGCCGGCCTGGCACTGCAGCCGAATGCCGAAGCGCACCTGCGTTCGCGCGTGCGGCTGGCCGCGCTGTACCGGCCCGAATGGCTGGCCGCCACGCTGGACATCGCCGGCAGCTGCGCTTTTTCGCTGGCCGAGCTGAAGTACGAATACCCGCGCGAGATCACGCCCGACGGCCACACCCCCACGAGCTGGCTGCGGCAGTTGACGGAAGAGGGCGCCGCGCAGCGTTTTGCGCGCCTGCCCGGCGGCCTGCCACTGAAGGTGCGCGGCATGATCGAACACGAGCTCGCGCTCATCACGCAGCTCCGGTACGAACCCTATTTCCTCACCGTGGCCGACATCGTGCACTGGGCGCGCAGTCAGGGCATCCTGTGCCAGGGCCGTGGCAGCGCGGCCAATTCCGCCGTCTGCTACTGCCTGGGGGTGACGGCGGTGGACCCGGCGCGCAGCACGCTGCTGTTCGAACGGTTCATCAGCACTGAGCGCAACGAGCCGCCCGATATCGACATCGACTTCGAACATCAGCGCCGCGAAGAAGTCATCCAGTACATCTACCGCAAGTACGGCCGCCACCGCGCCGCGCTGACCGG
>JANNGN010000719.1:0-2475 GCA_031403895.1 Rubrivivax sp.
CGGCTTGCGCCACCTCATCCAGACCGGCCAGCGCGCCGACGAACTGCAGCGCCACGCCCTTGGCGACGGCATGCGCACGCTGCGCCAGGACGGCATCGAGAAGGTGCTGGCCGGGGTGACGACGATCGAGGAAGTGCGGGCGAATTCCTGAGCGTGGTGGTGGGCGAGTTTCAGGCCCCGACCCTGCGGGTTGGCGGCTGCCGGGGCATACTGTTCCGTAATGAAACACCCTGCCTCCGCCCTCAACCCGGCCCCCGCCGGCCCCTTCTTCAACACCCCGCTGCAGCGCACCCGGCTCGCACGCGAACGTTTCTTTGAGCAAGGCCAGCGCCCCACTGGCATGGTGGCCGAGACCGTGATCCAGAGTTGGACACGCTGCCTGGGGAACGGACTGCAACCTCAACAGCGGCCTGAGTTCGAGCCCGTCACCCGTGCCCGCACGAAGGCCGTGCTGGAGCGCGGGCAGCCGCTGCTGCGCTCTGCCGCGCCCGAGCTCGACCAGCTCGACGCCATGCTCGCCAGCACCGGTTGCAAGACGCTGCTGACCGACCGCGACGGCATCGTGCTGCGCGCCACCCCGGCCGGCTGCGGCGCCGGCGCGCTGCTCGACAGCATCGGCCGCATTGGCGTCTATCTGGGTGAGCCCAACTTCGGTAGCACCGCGCCCGGCATCAGCCTGAGCGCGGGGCAGGACAGCACGGTGGCTGGCGCCGAGCACTACTTCGGCGTGTTGCAGTCGCTGTATTGCGCCGCAGCGCCGGTGCGCGACCACCTGGGCCGCGTGGTCGGCGTGCTGGACGTGTCCATCGACGGCCGGCCCTTCGCCTTCGACGCCCTGGCGCTGGTGCGGCTGTGCACGGCGGGCATTGAAAACCGGTTGCTGTCGCAGCAGGCCGCGGGCCGGATGGTGTTGTGCTTCCAGGCCAGCCCCGCCTTGCTGGGCACGCCTCTGGAAGGGCGGGCCGTGGTGTCGGACGACGGCTGCGTGCTGGGCCTGAACGCGGCGGCGAGCCGGCTGCTGCAGCTGGATGGTGTTGGCGGCGGCGCCGACGCCAGCACGCTGCTGGGCCTGACATGCGCTGCAATCAACCGGTTGCGCAGTACCGCGCAACCGCATGCGCAACCGCTGGCGCACCACCTGCCCAGCGGCCTGCGGGTGTGGTTGCGCGCCGAGCCCAGCGCTGCCGCGGCCACAGCGCGTGCGCTGGCCATGCCTGCGGTGCCGGCGGCGTCTTTGCGAGCCACCAGCGACCAGCTCATCACCGACACCCTGCGCGACTGCCAGGGCAACATCGCGCAAGCGGCACGCCGCCTGGGCGTGTCGCGCGGGCTTTTGTACCGGCGCTTGCAGCGCCGCGCCGGCGCCGGTTGATGCCCACACTGATGCCCTGACGGCGGCGCGTCGCGGGTCGCAAGGCTGGTGTGCGCCATGCTCTCGGTTTCCCTAATGCACAGCCACGGCAGAAGCCTATGCTGCGCTGCCCGACATCGGGGGTGCCAGCAGTGCGCAAGCCGCTGCGCCCCGCAGTCCAAGCAGCCAGCCGGCTGAAACTACACACCACCAGGAGACCACGCGCATGGCCATGCTTACCCTCACCGTCAACGGCAAGAGCGTCTCGCGCGACGTGCCGCCGCAGACGCTGCTGTCCGAGTTCATCCGCGAGACGCTGCGCCTCACCGGCACCCACGTCGGCTGCGACACTGGCCAGTGCGGTGCCTGCACCGTGCACGTCGATGGCAAGGCCATGAAAAGCTGTTCGATGCTGGCGCTGCACGCCACCGGCACCGCCGTCACCACCATCGAAGGCCTGGCGGCGGCCGACGGCACGCTGCACCCGATGCAGACCGCCTTCAACCAGTGCCACGGCCTGCAGTGCGGCTTTTGCACCCCAGGCATGGTGATGAGCGCGGTGGACCTGGTGAAGAACCACGCCTGCAGCACCGAAGCGCAAGTGCGCGAAGGGCTGGAAGGCAATATGTGCCGTTGCACGGGATATCAGAACATCGTCAAGGCGGTCCAGCAGGGCGCCAAGGCCATGGCCTAACAGGAGCTGTACACACATGAACGCAAGACAAGGATTTATCGGCCAGAGCGTGGTTCGCCGCGAAGACCAGCGCTTTCTCACCGGCGTCGGCCAGTACACCGACGACATCACACTGCACGGCCAGAGCTACGGCTACTTCCTGCGCAGCCCGCATGCGCACGCCAGGATCAAGTCGCTGAACACCGGCGCTGCGGCCAAGGCCGACGGCGTGCTCGGCATCTTCACCGGCGAACACTTCAAGGCCGTCGGCGGCCTGCCCTGCGGCTGGCTCATCAACAACATCGACGGCACGCCGATGAAGGAGCCCAAGCACCCGGTGCTGGCCGACGGCAAGGTGCGTTATGTCGGCGACCGTGTGGCGCTGATCGTGGCCGACTCGCTGGAGCAGGCCAAAGCCGCGGCGGCGATGATCGAGGTTGACTACGAGGTG
>JANNGN010000720.1:0-5878 GCA_031403895.1 Rubrivivax sp.
CATCGCAGCACCTGAATAATGTACCCATCATGGTCAAATCATAACGGTCCTGCATCCTGCGGTTTGCAGCCTTGACATCGCCACGGCGCGAATCTGCTGGTAACGTGAAGGAAGTTGGCAGTGTGTAATTTGGCTCCGGACTGCCCAACATCACAGAGTCAAACCTCGATCCGGTCATGAGCAAACTGCTGCATCGCGGCGCGCGACTCGCGCGCAATGTTCTGCTGGATCTGCGCTTCGGCGCCTTTCTTGGCGGGGCGGCCAAGCGTTCACCGTTCGCGCATCTCGGTGCCAACCAGTCGAACAACAGCGACTACGGTACCTTGGACCAGATATTCAAAGATCAGATCAATGCATCCGACGTGCTTGTCGATGTGGGCTGCGGGCGCGGACGGGTCATCAATTGGTGGCTGAGTCGCGGACTGAAGAACCCGATCTACGGCCTTGAACTCGACCCGGAACTGGCGCGGGAAGTAAGCGCTCGGCTCAGGCGCTGGCAGAACGTCAGCATCTTGACCGGCAGCGCATTGGACAACCTGCCTTCCAATGCCACCCTGCTGTACTTGTTCAATCCGTTCAATGAACAGGTCATGACCCAGTTTCGAGACCGCGTCTTCGAGCGCTGCAAAGACAAGGCACGTTTGAAAATTCTCTACTACGCACCCGAACACTTGTCGGTGTTCGAGTCCGACGAGCGCTGGAACGTGCAACGGATTGAATTGGACATGAGCCATGAGGTGAACTACTCAGAGCGGCACCGTTGGCTGGCACTGGTGCGCCCGCGGCTCATGGGCGACGCCGGGTGACTCTCGCTCGCTATCCCTGCAGGCGATAACCCGAAGCGTGCCGCTGCAGCCACTGCTCCAGCATCATCAGGATCCACACCATCTCGCCGTAGTAGCCCGGATGCTCGGGCAGGCGTTGCGCCAGCAGTTGGTGGATGAATTGCGGCCGCACGATGCCGCGTGTGGACAGGCTGCCGAGCGAGTCCACGGCCAGGGCCTTGAGCGCGGGGTTCTTCATCAGCCACACGCCGAACGGCAGGCCGAAGCCCTGCTTCTTCTTGGTGATGATCTGATCGGGCAAGAACCCGCGCAGCGCTTCCTTGAAGAACCAGCGCAGCTTCAGCCCTTTCAGCTTGTAGTCGGCCGGCAAGCCCAGTGAAAAGTCCAGCAGCCGCTGGTCGAGAAACGGAAACCCCACTTCCACCCCGGCCAGGCGCGTGGTGCCGCACACCTTGGGCAGGTCACTCTCGGACAGCGTGTAGCGCCAGTCGAATGCGAGTGTGCGGTTCAGCTCAATCGGGCTGCGCGCCTGCGCCCAGACATGGCGCTGGTGCACGGCGGGCGCGTGCTGGCTGATGCGGGCCAGGAACTCTGGCGTCAGCACTTCCGCGGTCCCCAGGCGCAGCAGCAGGTTGTACATCTGCAGCCGGTCGGGCATGGGCACCTTGGCCTGTTCGATGTAGCTGCTGCCTTTCTTCAGGCCGGGCATGCGCGTGACGGCAGGCAGTTGGAAGAAGGGCTCCATCACGCCGCGCCGCAATGCGCCGGGCACATGCCCATACCAGCCGAACACGCGCTGCTTGGCATAGCGGGAATTGCCGCCAAACAGCTCGTCCCCGCCGTCGCCCGCCAGGATGCGCGTGGCGCCGTCATTGCGGGCGGCCAGGGCGCAGTAGTAGGCGGGCAGGGCAGATGAATTGCCAAAGGGCTGGTCATACGAGCCCGCCACGTCGCCGATGCTGCGCACCAGGTCAGCGGGTGTGACGTAGTACTCGTGGTGTTCGCTGCCGAAGTGTTTTGCCGCGATGCGCGCGAAGGCCATCTCGTCGTAGCCCTCGGCCTCAAAGCCGATCGAATAGGTGGCAGCCGGCCTGCCCGTGGCTTCACGGATCATGCCGGCCACGGTGGAGCTGTCGGTGCCGCCGCTCAGGAAGCAGGCAGGCTTGCCGCCGTCGAGTTGGCTTGCCACTGCATCACGCACCAGGCTGCGGAATTCGCCTTTCAGCGCCTGAAAGGAAACTGCGCCTTGGGGCTCGGTGAATTCAGGCACCCAGTAGGGCAGCACCGTGAGCTGGCCGTTCTCAAACACCGCGCAGTGGCCCGGGGGCAGCCTGAACACGTCCTTGAAGATGGTGCGCGGCGAAGGAATGCAGTGGAAATACAGGTAGTCGAAGATAGCCTGCGGATCGAGTTCGGCGCCTTGCGCCAGTTCATCGGCGCGCTCGGCAAAGCGCAACTGATTGCCGACCACTCGGTAGCACAGGCTGCGCTCGGCAAAGCGGTCAACAGCCAGAAAGGTTCGGCCGGACTCTTCAAGCAGCCCCACTGCAAAGGCGCCCCGCGCTGCCCTCGCAGCTTGCTGCGGGCCAAGCCGATCCAGTGCGCGCTGCCACGCGCGCGCCATGCCCTGGGACCGGACGCACTGGGCCAGTTCGCCATCGTCGAATAGCGGGTGTCCGGTTGTTATCGCAGCGCGGCCCATGGCTGCGGATTCGGTCATTCGGACACGCTTTCAAGCATTGCTTGAAGGCGACGACCGCGCGGGTTTGACCATCAGCAAATGCACCCAGTTGGCGTGTGGCCGCCGTGTCAGGTTGACCGCCTTGCGGATGGACAGTGCCAGTTTGCTCAGCACGCGCTGCATCAGCCCCGGGCGAGGCGGCGCGACCAGTTGCGCGCCGCAATGCACACATCCTTCATCCTGCACATAGGTGCCGTAGGGGTTGCCGGCCAAGTTCATCAACCACGCCGACACCGCATTGGTGCCGAGCTCTGCGGTGCTTACAAAATTCTGTCGCACCAACTCAAGGCCCGGAAAGAGGCCGCGCAAACGCGAGTCGTCGAACGCGTTCACGTGCGCCCAAGGCGGATTGGTGCCATCGCATGTGTGGCAGGTGGTGCGCCAAAGCCGCAGGTCCTGGCAATAGGGCACGCCCACCAGCACATGGCGCCGGCTGACGCGGGCGAGCTCGGCGCATGCTGCTGCCAGCGAATCGCCCGGAATGTGTTCCAGCACTTCAGCACAAAACACCAGATCAAAACTGTCACTCTCAAAGTCGAGCGCGGTCGCGTCGCCCTTGACGCAGGTGATGCGCGGATCATCGATCTGCGGCAGTTCAAGGTCCAGCGCAGTCACTCGCCGGGCGCGGTCGGCCAGGCGTTTGCTGATGAAGCCGTCGCGGGCGCCGACATCGAGCACGGTGTCCAGGCCATGCGGCAGCAGGTCCATCAAGTCGGCGACGCGCTTCTGTTCGTCCGGCGTGTTCTGGTATTCGTTCGGACTCAATCGCCTGCTCTCCTGGGCTGTGACCAATTCTTGTGGTCGCGCAAACCGGCCGATGTTGCCATGGCTTCACATTCAGAAGCCGTGGCAGGCATCACACCGGCAACGGCTGGTCGGGCTTGGGCACCCTTTTACCTGATCGCCTGCGTGCCGATAGAGACGGACTGAATGCGCAGCCCTCGGCGTTCGCGGCAAGTGGGCCACAGGCTCGTGAAGACTGGGTAACAGTTGTCGGGCCGAGGACTCCGTTGCGCAGCGCCCGGGCGTCCAGTCCCGGCTTCGAAGGAGACCACCAGCCGGTCGGCCTGGCTTCCCGAAGGCGCGATGACCGGACCGCACCGAACGACTGCGACCGGACCGATGCGCGTGAAGCACTTCACGCGATTGGCCCCCCGGAGTCCCCCATCAAAGGGACTCTGTTCACTTTTGACCACACTAGGATTCGATTCAGCAAAGCAATAACCAATTAGCGAGTGAGGCGTGAAGGCCCGCCACGCACGTGGATCCGGCCCGCCTCGACCTCGATTTCTGGTTACGACTTGGCTTTCAGTTGAGGTGGTTCGGGGCCGAAGAAAACGATGATCGGCGCCTTCTGCAATCCGACGTTTACACGACAGCGAACCACCATGCCTCACCGTACTGACACCCGCCAACTCGATACCAGCCTGGAGCGGCGATTCTTCCTGACACGGCTCACCGCAATCGCTGGCGCTGCATCGCTTGGCGCCTGTGGTGGCGGTGGTGGTGCAAACGCTGAACAAACGGTGCCCATAGGCGAGGGCACGCCAGTGGCTCCTGCGCCCCCGCCCCCGCCAGTGCCTGCGCCGACACCACCGGCTCCGCCGACTCCACCCGCACCGGCCGCGCCCCCGCCAGTGCCTGCACCGCCGCCGCCCCCGCCGCCAGCGCCCAACCGCGTCCCACCAAGCCCACTGCCGCCCGCTATTGCGCCCACCATTCCCAGTGCGCTGCAGGCCTACATTCCGGCCCCGGGTGGGACGAGCAACGTCAACTTGAACGCCTTGTCTCCGCTGAACCCCTGCCCCACCAACAACTGCTGGTTCTCTGAAGCCAGCAAACAGCAAGCGCCCTGGAGAAACTGGAGCGGTGCGACGTGGGCACCGGGTTTCTCGGCCTACGGGGCGCTGGTGTTCTGGGGCGGCGGCCATGGCGGCGGGCAAGACGTGGGCCTCACCGTCTTTGACTTCACGACCGGCCTCTGGTCCCGCGTAGGCCCCGACAACCCGCCAGCGGACTACAACGCTCAACTCGACCCAACCTTCTACGACTACCTGTACCAGGGCAGCTACATCGTGCCGGCCCTGCACACCTACAACTACCCGTCCTACGTGCCACCCAATGTGCCTGGCAGCGGCCCGAAAGGCTCGTGGCTGCTGCCCCAATTGGTGGGCACCGTGGGCAGTGGCGCATTCCCGCACGCGGTTGACCTGGCCAGCGGCCAGTGGACCCGCTTCTCCCCCGACCGCGGACTCAGCGGCCAGTCGCCCTATGCGGGCAGCATTGAAGACACACGCCGCAGCCGTGTCTGGTGGGCTTCGATGGAACTGAGCAGCATCAATATGCTGGACTTCAATCAGTCGCTCCCGCGCACGGTGCAACTGCAGCCCTTCTTGCCAGCGGGCTCGATCTTTGCCTTTGGCGGCTACTACGCACGGCACGTCTATGTGCCCGAGTCGGACATGGCAGTGGGCTTCTGGTGCCTGTATGCCCAGACCCGTGTGCTGGGCGAAGTCATCGACATGACCAGCGGACGCCTGGTGCGCTTGTCTTCCGGCAACTGGCCGCAGATGAATGTGGGAGCCGCTGGTTTTGGCGTGGACTGGTGCAGTGCCACGCAGGCCTTCTATATCTACGAAGGTTATGGCAGCACCCGGGTGCTCAAGCTCAAGCCCAGCAGCCTGGAGTTCCACCAGTGCACCTGGACCTGGACTGAAGAGGCTTTCAACAGTCCGGCCTGGGAACCGAACCCGGGCAACGACAGCCGTGGTGGCGCTCAGCCCATGTCCAAGTGGCGCTACATCCCTTGGCTTCGCTCCTTCGCCTGGAGCGACGGTCCGAATTTTTCCGCCACCTGCGCCGACGGCGTGCAGCGTGACGGTGTCATGCAACTGTGGCGTCCTATGGGGTCTTGATCGTGAAACTAAAAAAACAAGAAGGGGTGCGCCCCAACGACGCAACCGCCGTTTCGGCCGATGACCGCAGGCGCTTTCTCAGGGTGCTCTCCGCGACTGTGAGCACGGCCTGCCTGGCGGCCTGTGGCGGTGGCGGTCAGGCAGCGACCGCAGAGCCGATTGCAGGTGGCGGGACTCCCCCGGCGCCGTCACCGGCGCCAGCGCCATTACCGGCCCCCGTGCCTGCTCCGGCGCCTGCGCCAGGGCATCCACCGCCGTCTCCCCCACCAGCCCCCGCACCAGGCCCACCCGCCCCACCCGCCCCACCTGCGCCACCGCCCGCACCAGCGCCTTCAGGCGCGATGCAGTTTGCGCTCTCAGCGCCTTCGACCGCGACGGTTCCCTTTGCAGTGGGCTTCGGCTTCAAGCAGGGTGACATTCCTGGCGGTCAGTACGTG
>JANNGN010000721.1:0-2158 GCA_031403895.1 Rubrivivax sp.
CTGCCGACCCTACGCGCCAGAGGGCAAGGGCAAGCTCGAGCGTTGGCACCGCACGCTGCGCGACCAGTTCCTGGGCGAGCTCGACGAGCGACGCATCACGGACCTGGACGAGTTGAACGCACGGCTGTGGGCCTGGCTGGAGCAGGTCTACCACCGCAGCGAGCACGCCGGCCTGGCCGGGCTGACGCCCTTGGCGCGCTACCAGCGCGACCTGGCCCGCATCCGCAGCCTGGGCGCCAAGGCCGCGGGGCTCAATGCGCTGTTCCATCACCGGGTGCCGCGCCTGGTGAGGAAGGACGGCACGGTGTCGTACCTGGGCCAGCGCTTCGAGGTGCCCTATGAGCTGTCGGGCAAGACCGTGCGTCTGGTGGTGGACCCGCACGCCCAGCGTGTGGTGGGTGTCGAGGACGAGGCCGGCGCGTCGCTCGGCCTGGCCACGGCGCTGGACGCGCTGGCCAACCTCAGCCGCGTGCGGCGCAAGCCTGAACCGACCCCGGCGCCCGCCGCCGTCGCCCCGCACGATGGGCCCAACCTGGTGGAGATCGCCCATCGCAAGCACTACGCCGGCAAGGCCAACGACGATTGCGCCGGCAAGGCCAACGACGCGAAGAAGGGGGCATGACATGTACCTCCAACACTTCGGGCTGCGTCACGCCCCGCTGGGCAAGGAGCCCACCGAGCCCTGGGACGACGGCGCCCTGGCGCAATTGGCCCAGCGCTTCAACTGGTTGCTGCAGTCCCCCGGTATCGGCCTGATCACGGGCGAGCCCGGCGTGGGCAAGACGGCGGCGCTGCGCAGCATCACCAGCACGCTCAACCCGCATCGCTACCTGGTGCTCTATCAAGCCGAGACCGACTTCGGGCGCATCGACATCTACCGCGGCCTGGCGCGTGCGCTGGGCCTGGAGCCGAGTTACCGCCGCGCGCAGCTCTGGGGCGACATCAAGCAGCGCGTGCACGAACTGGTCGACACGCGCCAGGTCACGCCGCTGTGGATCATCGATGAAGCGCAGAACCTGCCGGCCGAGTTCTTCCGCGACCTCCCCGCGTTCCTGAACTTCGCCTTCGACTCGCGCGACCTCATCAGCGTCTGGCTGGTGGGCCATCCTGCCCTGGCGCAGACCCTGGAGCGGGCTCCGTACGCGGCGCTGGCCAGCCGCATTCAGGTGCGCGTTGCGCTCAAGCCCGTCGTCGAGCGCGAGCGCTTCGGGCAACTCATCGCGCACGCCCTGAAGAGTGCCGGCTGCCAGCACACCTTGCTGGCCGACTCAGGGTTGGAGCTGCTGCGCCAGGCCTCCAAGGGCCTGCCGCGACAGGCCGGGCGCATCCTGTGCACGGCCATGCGTCTGGCCGTGCCCAAGGGCCTGAACCATCTGCCCGACGAGATCGTGCAGCAAGCCATTGCGGAGCTGCAATGAAGTCAGCCCCTGACCCGCTCGCCAGCGCCGATCACAACGACCGCCGCGCCGCCGACATCCCGATGCCCAGGCCATCGCTTCTACGAAGAACTGTGCGGCGACTGCTTTATCGATCCCCACAGCAGCCCGAACCTGGACGATCCACCCTTCTGACGCCGGCCCCACCGTCGCCCACAGACGCCGCCTAGTTAACTGCCGGCGGCGTTGTTCGTGCTGCTACTCGCAACCCGCCTGGCGCCGCTCACGTCCCACCTCGGGTCAGGGACCAGCACCGTCCAGAACACGGTGGGACATCACTCTTCGATCAACCTCGAACAGCGTGGGCGAGCGACTCGAAATCTGCGTGGGTCGTAACAGCCGGAACACTCACTTCGTACGGATGCGCCGATGGTGAACTTCAGTGGAATCGACGAAGCCTACATCGCTGTTTCATCAGGCCGGAACCGCTTGATCCTTGCCGACATACGGGATTTCTTTCCAATGGCCTCCGGTGCCGACGGCGCGCCAGGCGGCGGTGCGCCATGACCAAAGAAGCAGGCGAATCGTCTGCGGATATTCTTCAATTTTTGGTGAACGCCAACATACGAATGCTGCGGTGGGTGCTCGTGGAGCTCGAATGCGCTCGTCAGCATCCAAACGTCGTAGTAGTCCTTCATGCGACTGTTGGCCCGTCCCAGAGCCACCATCGCATGAAACTTTTCTGCGATGACAGTCTCGGGCGGATAGGCGCGCAGGTGAGG
>JANNGN010000722.1:0-16638 GCA_031403895.1 Rubrivivax sp.
GCGCGCATCTTCCGCAGCGAAGAAGAGCTGGCCGCGCTGCCGGCATCAGAGCGCATCCGCTACCGCGTCGTCAATGCGAAACGCCGCTTCCACGCCAACGACAACATCGCGGCCTTTGTGCGCGAAGGCGAACTCACCGAGCTGAAGGCCGAAGTGCAGGCCAAGCTGCAGGAGGTGTTGCAGGCACTCGTGATCGACACCGACAGCGACCACAACACGAATGAAACCGCGCAGCGCGTGGCCAAGATGTACATCGACGAGGTCTTCCGCGGCCGCTACGTGCCGATGCCGGCGGTCACCGAATTCCCGAACGTCGAACGGCTCAACGAGCTGATGATCGTCGGCCCCATCACCGTGCGCAGTGCCTGCAGCCACCACATGTGCCCGATCTTTGGCAAGGTCTGGGTCGGCATCCTGCCCAACGAGCACAGCAACCTGATCGGCCTGTCCAAGTACGCGCGCATCGCCGACTGGGTCATGAGCCGGCCGCAGATCCAGGAAGAAGCCGTGACCATGCTGGCGAATGAATTGCAGCAGCGCGTGCGCCCCGACGGCCTGGCCATCGTGATGGAAGCCGACCACTTCTGCATGCACTGGCGCGGCGTGAAGGACACCGACACCGCGATGGTCAACAGCGTGATGCGGGGTGCGTTCCTGAAAGATGCCAACCTGCGGCGCGAATTCCTGTCGCTGCTGCCCCGCAAGCAAGACTGAAAGAACAAGATGCTCGTCAGACTCATGTACGCCAGCCGCGCCGTGGAGGCCGTCAACCAGGAAGCGCTGGTCGCCATCCTGCGCAAGAGCAAGGCCAAAAACCCGGCGCTCGGCATCACGGGGGTGCTGTGTTTCAGTGAAGGCATCTTCCTGCAGGCGCTGGAAGGCGGCCGCACCGCGGTCAACCAGCTCTACAACCGCATTGCCGCCGACCCGCGCCACACCAGTGTGGAACTGCTCTGCTATGACGAGATCGGCGAGCGCCGCTTTGCCGGCTGGAGCATGGGCCAGGTCAACCTGTCGTGCCTGAATCCGGCACTCTTGCTGAAGTATTCCGAACGGCCGACGCTGGACCCGTTTGTGGTGTCGGGGCAGGTCTCGATGGCGCTCTTTGAAGAGCTGATGGCGACGGCGTCGGTGGTCGGGCAGAGCTGATTTCACGGGTCTGCCTTGACAGGTCCGTTTGCGGCCAGACTGCGGCGCATCTGCGGCCGATGATCGCGCTGTGAACCCGACCCTGCCACCCATCTTCCAGCGCCTGGCTGGCGCCAACCTGGCCGCGCAGTCGGCCGAGCAGATCAGCCTGGCCGCAGTGCCGCTGGTGGCGGTGCTGGCACTCGGGGCCGGACCCGGCGAGATTGGCCTGTTGGCCACTGCGCAGACGCTGCCGTTCCTGTTGCTGTCGATCCCGATCGGGCTGCTGGCCGACCGCGTGTCCAAACGCCGCCTGATGGTGGCCGCCGAGGCGCTGCGCGTGCTGGCCTTCGTGGGCCTGCTGCTGGCCAGTCTGGCGGGCCAGCTGTCGCTGGCCCTGCTGGCGCTGCTGGGTTTTCTGGGCGCCACTGGCGGGGCGGGTTTCAGCGTCGCCGCACCTGCGCTGGTGCCCAGCCTGGTGCCGCACGAGCAGCTGGCGGCTGCCAATGGGCGGCTCGAATTGGCGCGCAGCGTGGCCTTTGCCGCCGGGCCCGCGCTGGCCGGTGCGCTGGTGGCCTGGGCGGGCGCATCACCGGCCTTCGTGTTGGCAGCGATGCTGTCGGCGTCGGCCTTCGTGCTGCTGCTGGCGCTGCCCGAGCCTGCGGCTGTCGCGCTGGCACCCCGGCGCCACCCGCTGACGGAGCTGAAGGAAGGCGCCGCGCTGGTGTGGCGGAGCCCGCTGCTGCGGCCGATTCTGTTCACCGCCGTGGCCTGGAACATCGCCTGGTTCGTGCTGCAGGCGGCCTACGTGCCTTACGCCGTGCGCGGGCTCGGCCTGAGTGCTGGCGAAGTCGGCTTCACGCTCGCCACCTATGGCGCCGGCATGGTGCTGGGTGCGCTGCTTGCGCCCCGCGTGCTGCGCGCCTTGCCCTTCGGCCAGGCCATCCTGCTCGGGCCGGTGGTGTCGGTGATGGCGTCGGCCGCGATGGTGGCTACGCTGGCCTGGCCATCCGGCGTGCTGGCTGCGGCGTCGTTTTTTCTCTTCGGCGCCGGCCCCATCATCTGGACCATCAGCTCGACCACGCTGCGTCAGGCCGTCACCCCAAGCGCCATGCTCGGCCGCGTGACGGCGATCTTCCTGTCGGCCAACATGGGCGCACGGCCGCTGGGTGCTGCGCTCGGGGGCTGGGTCGGTTCGGCCTACGGCGCGCAAGCCTGCCTGTGGCTGGCGCTGGCCGGTTTTGTGCTGCAGGCGTTGTTGATTGCGGGCTCGGCGGTGCGCACGCTGCAGCGCTTGCCGGCCGCTGCAGCGTAGCGCCGGACTGGCCGAAGGGGCGCAGAAACCCTGCCCATGTGCGGTGCCCCCACCACCGCACAATTCAGCATCTGCTCTGAAGGAGAAGTCGCCATGAAAACCCGCCGCGAGATGCTCGCACACAGCGCCCAGGTGGCTGGCCTTCTGGCCAGCGCCGGCTTGCTGCCCAGCGCTGCACAGGCGGCCTGGAGCCAGGCCGCCTTTGATGCCAAGACGCTGGCTGAAGCCACCAAGGCACTGGGCGGCAGCGCCCCGGCCGAGAGCAAGGACGTCACCATCACCGGCCCCGACATCGCCGAAAACGGCGCCGTCGTGCCGGTGGCCTGCGCCACCCTGCTCCCCGGTGTGAAGCGCCTCTTGCTGCTGGTGGAAAAGAACCCCAGCGTGCTGGCGGCGGTGTTCGACGTGAGCGACGCGGTGGACGCCAACTTCAGCACCCGCGTCAAGATGGGCCAGTCTTCCAACGTCTTTGCCGTGGCCATGATGGCCGACGGCAAGGTGCTGTTTGCGGCCAAAGAGATCAAGGTCACGCTCGGCGGCTGCGGCGGCTGAAGCACTGAATCACTGCAGGAGAAAACCATGGCAGACCCGATGCGCATCCGCGCCCAAGCCGCCGCTGACAAGACCACCGTGCGTGTGCTCATGAGCCATGAGATGGAAACCGGCCAGCGCAAGGACACGGCCGGCAAGACCATTCCTGCCTGGTTCATCCAGGAAGTGAGCGCCATGCATAACGGCAAGACTGTGCTGACCGCGCAGTGGGGGCCTTCGGTGGCGAAGAACCCGTTTCTGCAGTTCACGGTGAAGGGTGCGAAGGCCGGCGACAAGATCACCGTCAACTGGCTCGACAACCGGGGCGACAAGCGCAGCGATGAAGCCGTCGTCACTTGAAGCTGTCGGCCTGAACCGATGATGCAGACCCGACTGCTGACAGCCGCTGCGGCGCTGGCCCTCGCCGCCACCGCCCAGGCGCAGACCAAGAGTGCAGCCGAAGGCATTGCCGAGTACCGGCGCATGCTCGAAGACGGCAACCCGGCCGAGCTTTTTGAAGCCAAAGGCGAGGCACTCTGGAAGCAACAGCGCGGCCCCAAGAACGCCACGCTGCAAGCCTGCGATCTGGGCAAAGGCCCAGGCGTCGTGAAGGGCGCGTTCGTCGAACTGCCACGCTACTTTGCCGACACGCAGCGGGTGCAAGACCTGGAATCGCGCCTGGTGAGCTGCATGGAAACACTGCAAGGCTTCAGCGGCGACGAGATCGCCAAGACACCCTTCGGCCGCGGCGAGCAGAACAACGTCACTGCACTGGCCACCTGGGTCGCCGGCGAATCGCGCGGCTTGCGCTTCAACCTTCCGCAGGGCCACGAGCAGGAACGCAAGAGCTTTGAGATCGGCAAGCGCGTGTTCTTCTTTCGTGGCGGGCCGATGGACTTTTCCTGCGCCGCCTGCCACAGCGTGGCCGGCCAGCGCATCCGCCTGCAGGACCTGCCCATCCTGACAAAAAACCCGGGTGACGGCATCGGCTTTGCCGCCTGGCCGGCTTACCGCGTGAGCAATGGCCAGATGTGGAGCATGCAACTGCGTCTGAACGACTGTTTCCGCCAGCAGCGTTTGCCGTACCCGGGTTTCGGGTCCGACGTGACGGTGTCGCTGGGCACCTACATGGGCGTCAACGCCAAGGGCGCGATGTCGATTGCGCCGGCCATCAAGCGCTGATGACGACCCCACCATGAACACCCTCCACACGCGCTTTCACTTCATGGCCGCCGCCGCGCTGCTGGCCGCTGGCTGCGCCGCCTTGCCGTCTTCGCAGGACCTCGACCGCGAGGCGCTGGCCGTGATCAAGGCGGGCTTTCGCGACGAGGGCATCGCCAAGGTTGACCGCATCCAGCAAGACCTGGGCCAGGCTGCCTGTTCCAGCGACAAGCCACCGCCCGATGCGGTGGCCGATCAAGTGATGGCGCAAGCGCGCGCCAGCGTGAAGTGGCCTGCCGGCGGCCAGTACTTCGGCGACTGGCGCGAAGGCGAAAAGCTGGCGCAAAGCGGCCGCGGCATGACCTGGACCGACAGCTCCACCGCGCCCGCAGCCAACGGCGGCAGCTGCTACAACTGCCACCAGATCAGCAAGCAGGAAATCAGCTTCGGCACCATCGGGCCGAGCCTGCTGCACTACGGCAGGAACCGCGGCGTGGCTGGGCTGATGGCGCCCACGGCGCAGCCCATCATCGAATACACCTGGGCCAAGATCTACAACAGTAAGAGCTATAGCGCCTGCTCCAACATGCCGCGCTTCGGCCATGCGGGGTTGCTGGACCAGAAGCAGATCGCGCATCTGATGGCGCTGCTGCTCGACCCTCAATCGCCCGTCAACGCACCGTAGGCGTGGCGCTCTCACCGGAAGGAAGCTCTGCCGTGTACATCCAAAGTTATTTTCGCCACCTCGTCGCCGCCACGCTGCTGGCCGCCACGGCCTTCGCCGCCTCTGCGCAAGACCGCGTCATTTACCACATCGACGACGCGGCCACGCAGGGCATCAAGGGCTTGCGCAACATCCGCAACCACCTCGATACCGACCCCGGCGCCAAGATCACCGTCGTCACGCACGCCAACGGCGTGGACTTCCTGATGGAAGGCGCCAAAGATCCCAGCGGCGGCGCTTTCGCCGGCCCGGTGGCGGCGCTGGTGGCGCGCGGCGTGAAGTTCGAGATCTGCGAAATCACGCTGAAGAACCGCAACCTGAAGCGGGAGCAGTTCATGCAGGAAGCCGAATTCACGCCCTCGGGCGTGGTGCGCATCGCCAAGCTGCAGATCCAGGGCGCGGCGTACATCAAGCCCTGAACCGCGTCATGAAGACTGCGGCTGAACTGCGCAGCGCGCGCTGGTTTGCGCCTGACGACTTCCGCAGCTTCGGCCACCGCTCGCGTGTCATGCAGATGGGCTACGGCCCGGCCGACTACATCGGCAAGCCGGTGGTCGCCATCGTCAACACCTGGAGCGACGCCAACCAGTGCCACGCCCACTTCAAGCAGCGTGTTGAAGACGTCAAGCGCGGTGTGCTGCAGGCGGGTGGCTTCCCGCTGGAGCTGCCCGCGATCTCTCTGAGTGAAAGCATGGTCAAGCCGACGACGATGCTCTACCGCAACTTCCTGGCGATGGAAACCGAAGAGCTGTTGCGCAGCCATCCGGTGGACGGCGCGGTGCTGATGGGCGGCTGCGACAAGACCACGCCGGGCCTCTTGATGGGCGCCATCAGCATGGGCCTGCCCTGCATCTACCTGCCCGCCGGGCCGATGCTGCGCGGCAACTGGCGTGGCCAGGTTTTGGGCTCGGGCTCCGACGCTTTCAAATATTGGGATGAACGCCGCGCAGGCCGCTTGTCCGATCAGGCGTGGCAGGAAATGGAGAGTGGCATCGCACGCAGCCACGGCACCTGCATGACGATGGGCACGGCGGCCACGATGATGGGCATTGCAGAAGCCATCGGCTTCACGCTGCCGCTTGCCAGCAGCATTCCGGCGGCGGATGCCAACCACATCCGCATGAGCGCCGAGTGTGGCCGGCGCATCGTGCAGATGGTGTGGGACGACCTGACACCGGCGCGTTTGCTGTCGCGCCGCAACTTCGACAACGGCGTGGCGGTGGCGATGGCCATGGGCTGCAGCACGAACGCGATCATTCACCTGGTGGCCATCAGCCGCCGCGCCGGCCACGCCGTGACGCTGGACGACTTTGACAAGGCCAGCCGGCGCGTCGGCGTCATCGCCAACATCCGGCCCAGCGGCGAGCAATACCTGATGGAGGATTTCTACTACGCCGGTGGCCTGCCCGCGATGATGAACGTGATGCGCGATCACCTCCATCTGGACGCGCTCAGCGTCAACGGCCGCACGCTGGGCGACAACATCGACGGCGCGCAGGTTTACAACGCCGACGTGATCCGCCCACTCGCCAACCCCATCTATGCCGAGGGCGCGCTGGCGGTGTTGCGCGGCAACCTGGCGCCCGACGGCGTCGTCATCAAGCCCAGTGCCTGCGCGCCGCACCTGCTGCAGCACACCGGCCGCGCGCTGGTGTTTGACGACTATCCGGCGCTGAAAAAAGCCGTCGATGACCCTGAGCTCGACGTCACTGACGACGACATCCTGGTGCTGCGCTACGCCGGCCCCAAGGGCGCCGGCATGCCCGAGTGGGGCATGCTGCCGATCCCCACCAAGCTGCTGAAGGCTGGCGTGAAAGACATGCTGCGCCTGAGTGACGCGCGCATGAGCGGCACCAGCTATGGCGGCTGCCTGCTGCACTGCGCACCCGAAGCCTTTGTGGGCGGCCCGCTGGCGCTGGTGCAGACCGGCGACCGCATCACGGTGGATGTGCCCGCGCGGCGCATACACCTCGAAGTGAGTGAAACAGAACTGGCCCGCCGCCGCGCCGCCTGGTCACCACCACCGCGCCGTTATGAGCGGGGTTACGGCTGGCTCTTCGGCCAACACACTTTGCAAGCCAACGAGGGCTGCGACTTTGATTTCCTGGAAACCAGCTTTGGCGCCCCGGTCGGGGAACCCGACATCTACTGACCCTGGCCCGAACCGCTGATCGACTGACATGAACCCGAAGACCCAAGAGCAACTGATGAGCGTCAGCACCGCCACGCTGTGTACCGCACTCTTCAAGCGCGGCCTGCGCAACCAGTTCATCCAGGACGTGCGGCCGTTGAACGCCGCGCTGCCCAACATGGTCGGCCCCGCCTACACGCTGCGCACCATCCCGGCGCGCGAAGACCTGAACCCGATCAGCGTGTTCCAGGACCGCGCGCACCCGCAGCGCAAGGCGGTGGAAGAGTGCCCGCCGGGTGCGGTGTTCGTGATCGACAGCCGCAAGGACGCACGCGCCGCATCGGCCGGCAGCATCCTCGTCACCAGGCTGATGAAGCGCGGCGCGGCCGGTGTCGTCACCGATGGCGGCTTTCGCGATTCACCCGAGATATCGCGCCTGCCGTTTCCGGCCTACCACCAGCGGCCCAGTGCGCCCACCAACCTGACGCTGCACCAGGCGCTGGACATCAACGTGCCCATCGGCTGCGGCGACGTGGCGGTGTGGCCTGGCGACGTGGTGGTGGGCGATGGCGAAGGGGTGGTCGTCATCCCCGGGGCCATCGCCGACGAGATTGCGGCCGAAGCGGTCGAGATGACGGCGTTCGAAGATTTCGTCATGCAGCAGGTGCAGCAGGGCCGCAGCATCCTCGGCCTGTACCCGCCGACCGACGAACAATGCCGCATCGACTTCGCCGCCTGGCGCCTTGCAACAGATCGATAAAGCCCAGCGCGCCACGGCGCCGGGCCGGTGTGAAAACCGCATGTCTTTGACGTGAGGATGTCGGCGCCGGCATCCCGGCCATCGGCGACATTGGCATCACGTTGAAGCAAAGCCCAAAAGGCAAGCCAAGACGCTGGGGACAGGACCGAAGTGCATCCACGGTTTCTTTCGTGTCCTCCAACTGTCGCGATGCACGCAGGAGGAAATATGAACAAGCTCATCATCATTGCCGCTGTGGCTGTCGCATCCGTGGCCTCATTCACCGCCACTTCCGCGTGGGCCGACGAGATCACCATCGACAACCATACCTTCGTGTCCACCAAGACCCGCGCCGAGGTCAGGGCCGAGATGCTGCAAGCCCGTGCCGACGGCAGCATGGCCGCGTGGGTGGCCGAAGCCGGCCCGGCGCCGTTGACCACCGCCGCCAGCCGCCTGACGCGCCAGGAAGTGGTGGCCGAGATGCGCGTCAGCCGCGAAGCCGGTTTCGCCAGCGCCGCCATGATGGGCGAAGACAGCGGCTCGTTCTACCTGTCGCAGACCGCGCAACCCGGCGCTGCCGCCAGCCGGCTCGCCAAGCTCACGCGCGCTGGTCACTGATCGATTGCTGGCCGTGGCCAAGAGTGGGCGCCTGCGGGCGCCCATCGTCGTTTCTGGGCTGCAACCCGGGCTGCAACCCGGGCTGCAACTCGGGGCAGGGGCGAGAGCAGGTCCACATGGCCGGCACCTTTCAGGTCCGCCAGCCGTGTGCAAGCGGTGCAGTGGTGCAGTGGCGCAACTCATGCTCGCTGTGGGCGCGACCGCAGCGGGTGCGAATTGGCGCTGCGCAGCCGTGAAGGCGCCACTGCGATGCAGCGTGTGCGCGTTTGATCGTATTGAGCCGCCGCCGGCCGCCGACCACACTCGACTTCAAACCCACCGGAGTCCTGCTTGACCGCATCCACCCCAGCGCTGATCAGCGTGCGCGACGCCACGCTGGCCTTCCTGCGCTCGGTAGGTTTGACCACCGTTTTCGGCAACCCCGGTTCGACCGAACTGCCGCTGTTCCTGAACTTCCCGGCCGACTTCCGCTACGTGCTCGGCTTGCAGGAATCGGTGGTGGTGGGCATGGCCGACGGCTACGCACAGGCCACGCGCAACGCCAGCTTCGTCAACCTGCACTCGGCCGCTGGCGTCGGCCACGCCATGGGCAACATCTTCACCGCGCACAAGAACCGCACGCCGATGGTGATCACGGCCGGGCAGCAGGCACGGTCGATCCTGAGCTTCGACCCCTTCCTGTTTTCAGCCCAGGCGACTGAGCTGCCTAAGCCCTATGTGAAGTGGAGTGTGGAGCCGGCGCGGGCGCAGGATGTGCCGCTGGCCATCGCGCGCGCCTACTTTCTCGCCATGCTGCCGCCGCGCGGGCCGGTGCTGGTGTCGATCCCCACTGACGACTGGGCGGTGCTGACCGAGCCGCTGGCCGCGCGCCAGGTCAGCACGCAGCTGCGGCCTGAACCCGATTTGCTGGCGCAGTTGGGTGAATCGCTCGATGCCAGCGCGCGCCCGGCCTTCGTCATCGGCGCGGCGGTGGACCGCGACGGCGCCTGGGACGCCACCGTCGCGCTGGCCGAACGCCACCACGCGCGCGTCTTCGCCGCACCCATGTCGGGCCGCTGCGGCTTCCCAGAAGACCACCGCCTGTTCGCAGGCTTCCTGCCCGCCATGCGCGAACGCATCGTCGAGTTGCTGGCCGGCCACGACCTGATCGTGGCGCTGGGTGCGCCTGCCTTTACGTATCACGTCGAAGGCCACGGGCCGCACCTACCGGCCGGTGCCCGCCTGGTGCAACTCATCGACGACCCGGCCATCGCGGCCTGGGCGCCGACAGGGCTGTCGGTGGTGTGCAGCATCCGGCTCGGGTTGCTCGACCTGCTGGCGCGGCCGGCACCCGCACTGCGGCCGTTGCCGCCGTTGCGTGAACCGCGCCCCCCGGCACCGCCGCCAGCGGCCGGTGAGCGCCTGCCGGTGGCGCATGTGCTGCAGATGCTGGACGCGCTGCGCGGCCGCAGCAGCGTCATCGTCGAAGAAGCGCCCACGGCGCGCGCCGTGATGCACCGCCACCTGCCCATCTACGAGAGCGAAACTTTCTACACGATGTGCAGCGGCGGCCTTGGTCACGCCATGCCGGCCGCCGTGGGCGTGGCGCTGGCGCGGCCGGACAAGAAGGTCATCGCGCTCATCGGCGACGGCTCGGCGATGTACGCGATCCAGACCTTGTGGAGCGCGGCGCAGCTACGGCTGCCGATCACTTTCGTGATTCTCAAGAACCGCCGCTACGCCGCGCTGCGCGAGTTTGCATCAGTGTTCGGCTACGGCCCGCAAGACCCGGTGGCCGGTACCGACCTGCCCGGCCTCGACTTCGTCGCGCTCGCCGCCGGCCACGGCGTGAAGGGCGTGCGGGTGCAAGACAGCGACAGCCTGCACGCCGCGCTGACGCAGGCCTTGGAGGCGACTCTGCCGATGCTGCTGGAAGTGGAAGTGGCTTGAAGCGCAATCACGGCATAACAACCATTGTCTGGAGACAATCATGAACCGCCCCTGGATCACCACGCTGCTGCTGGCGCTTTCAAGCGTGCTTGCCGGCGGCTCGCAAGCGCAAGCGCAGGCCTGGCCGAACAAGCCGATCAAGTTCGTCGTCAACTTCCCGCCCGGCGGCGCCGCCGACCAGATTGCACGCGTCATCAGCCAGCCGCTGCAGGACGCGCTCGGCCAGCCGGTGCTGGTGGAAAACAAGGGCGGCTCGGGCGGCAACCTGGGCGGCGACGCGGTGGCCAAGTCAGCGGCCGACGGCTACACGCTGCTGATGAGCTCGGGCGGCATGGTCTCGGTCAACCCGCACATCTATCCGAGGATGAGCTTCGATCCCGCGAAGGACCTGGTGCCGGTGGCCGCTGCCGCACGGGTGCTCGTATTCCTGGTGGTGCCGAGCGTTAGCCCGCTGAAGGACTTTGCCGCCTTTCGCGCCGACTTGAAAGCCAATCCGGGGAAGCGCAGCTTTGGCTCACCGGGCAACGGCAGCTCACCGCACCTGGCCGCCGAGATGATGAAGAGCATGACCGGCACCTTCGCCGTGCACGTGCCCTACCGCGGCGCCGCGCCAGCGCTGACCGACCTGCTCGGCGGCCAGCTCGATTTCCTTTTCGACCCCGGCATCGCCATCCCGCACATCAAGGCCGGCAAGCTGCGCCTGCTGGCGGTGGGCAGCCCAAAACGCTCGCCGCTGTTTCCTGAGGTGCCGACGCTGGATGAAGCGGGATTGAAGGGCTTCGACGCCGACACCGTCTTCGGCTTCTACGCCCCCGCCGGCACGCCGCCAGCAGTGGTCAACCGGCTCAACACCGAGATCAACCGCATCCTGGCCAGCCCTGCCATTCAAGACCGCATCCAGGCCTTGGGCGGCGTGCCCGCGCCGATGACGCCGGCAGAATTCCAGGCCAAGGCGGCGGAGGACTCGGCGCGCTTTGGCGGCATCATTCGAGAACGCAGCATAGTCGGCGACTGAAAGGCGAACTCCCATCATGAGCAGCACCCACTTGATCGGCCTGCCGCGCCTCACCACCGCCATGCGCCTGCTGGTGCAAGCCTTCGGCAGTGCTGAAGCCGAGGTCGATGCGGTGGTGACGAACCTCATCGACGCCAACCTCACCGGCCACGACTCGCACGGCATCGGCATGCTGCCGCGCTATGCCGACGCCTACCTTGAAGGCGGCTTGAAAGTCAACGCCCATGTCAGCACCGTGCTCGACAGTGGCGCGCTCTTGCGGCTGGACGGCATGGCCGGTTTCGGCCAGGTCATCGGCGCCGAGGCGATGGCGCTGGGCATCGAACGGGCGCGTGTGCATGGCAGCTGCATCGTCGCGTTGGGCAACGCGCACCATCTCGGGCGCATCGGCGCCTGGGCCGAGCAGGTGGCGGCGGCCGGCTTCGTCTCGATGCACTTCGTCAACGTGGTGTCGCGTGCCATCGTCGCGCCGCACGGCGGCGCCGACGCGCGCTTCGGCACCAACCCCTTCTGCGCCGGCGTGCCGTTGCCGGGGCGGCCGCCGGTGATCCTGGACTTTGCGACCAGCATGATCGCGCAGGGCAAGACGCGCGTGGCCTACAACAAGGGCGAGCCGGTGCCGCCGGGCTGCCTGATCGACGACCAGGGCCGCGCCAGCACCGACCCGCGCTGGACCGTGGTGCCACCCGCCGGCGCGCTGCTGACTTTCGGTGAACACAAGGGTTATGGCCTGGCGCTGATGTGCGAATTGCTGGGCGGTGCGCTCGCTGCCGGCCTGACGCAGCGCGAGAGCGACCCCGCCAACCCGCAGCGGCGCGTGCTGAACGGCATGTTCAGCGTGCTCGTCGATCCCGGCGCGGTGGGCAGCCGCAGCGCCTTCGAGATCGAAGCGCTGGCATTCCTGAATTGGGTGCAGGCCAGCCCGGCGCGCGAAGGCTTCGGGCCGGTGCAGGTGGCCGGCGATGCTGAACGTGCGTCGCGCGCCGCGCGCACTGTGCAAGGCGTGCCGGTGGACAGCACCACCTGGCAAGAGATCCTGGACGCAGCCGCCAGGCTCGGCCTGGCCCGCAGCGCGGTACACGATGCAGCCGGCCTGGACTGATCGGCTGCGGTGGCCTTGAATCCCACAGGCACCGAGACGGCCGCCGCCCTGCAGGGCGGCATGGCCCCTGCCAGTGCCATTGAGCGCGCGTTGCTGCTCACCGACGTGGTTGACAGCACGCAGTTGTCGCAGACCCTGGGCGACGAGCGCATGGCCGCGTTGTGGCACGCCCATGACCGCGCGGCGCGCGACCTGCTGCCGCCGCACCGCGGGCGCGAGATCGACAAGACCGACGGCATGCTGCTGATGTTCGAGCACGCCGCCGACGCCCTGGCCTACGCCGCCGCCTACCACGCTGCACTCGCCGCGCTGCCGCACCCGCTGTGGGCGCGCGCCGGCTTGCACGTGGGCCCGGTGCTGCTGCGCGAGAACAGCGCCGCTGACGTCGCACGCGGCGCCAAGCCGCTGGAGGTGGACGGCCTGGCCAAGCCCACCGCAGCGCGCGTGATGGCACTGGCGCAGGGTGGCCAGACGCTGCTCAGCGCAGACGCCCAGCGCGCGCTGGCTGCGGATGCAGGCGCGGTGCAGCCCGTCGTGCATTCGCACGGCCATTGGCGGCTGAAGGGCGTTGCCGACCCGCTGGAGCTGTTCGAAGCCGGCGCGCCACCCTTCACCGCACCGCCTGACGGCGACAAGGGCTACCGCGTGGTGTGCATTCGCCAGCGCTGGCTGCCGCTGCGCCAGGTGCCCAACAACCTGCCGCAGCAGTCCACGTCCTTCCACGGCCGCGAGCGTGAACTGGACGAGGTCAAGGCCGCGCTGCAGTCGTCCAGGCTGCTCACTTTGCTGGCCATGGGCGGCCTCGGCAAGACGCGCCTGGCGCTGCAGGTGGCGGCCGAGCTGCTGGCCGAGTTTGCCGATGGCGTCTGGTTCCTGGACCTGTCGCCGCTGCGCGACCCGGTGCACGTGGTGGAAGAAGCCGCGCGCCTGCTGCAGGTGACTGAAGAGCCCGGCCGCCCCTTGCTGCAGACCTTGGGCGCGGCGGTGCAGGAGCGAAAGCTGCTGCTCGTCATCGACAACTGCGAACACCTGGTTGAAGCCGCCGCCGCATTGGCGCACGCGCTGCTGCGCGCCGCGCCACAGCTGCGGCTGCTGTGCGCCAGCCGCAGCGCGCTGCGCGTGCCGGGCGAGCAGACCTACAACGTGATGCCGTTGCGCGTGCCGGGCTTGCAGTCGCAGCAGACTGACCTGGCGGCGCTGGCCCGGCTGCCCGCCGTGCAGCTCTTTGTGGAGCGTGCGCAGTCGCACCGGTCTGGCTTCGTGCTCGACGCGCAGCAGGCCGCCGCGGTGGCTGAACTGGTGACGCGGCTGGAGGGCATTCCGCTGGCCCTTGAATTGGCGGCGGCGCGGGTGCGGTCGCTCTCGGTGGCCGACATCAACGCGCGCCTGAAAGACCGCTACCGGCTGCTCACCGGCGGCAGCCGCGTGTTGCAACAGCGCCAGCAGACTCTGCGCGCGCTGGTGGACTGGTCCTACGATCTGCTGGCGCCGGCAGAACAGACGCTGCTGCGGCGCCTGGGTGTCTTCAACGGCGGCTTCGAGCTGGCGGCGGCCGAGGCCGTGTGCGGTGCCGACCCGATCGATCCGCTGGACGTGTTTGACCTGCTGGACCAGCTGGTGCAGCACTCGCTGGTGAGCGTCGATGCCAGCACCGACGCCAGCGCCAGCCCCTGCACCACGCGCTACAGCATGCTTGAAACGCTGCGCGAGTACGCGCTGGAAAAGCTGCACGGCAGCGACCACGGTGCGGACGCCGTGGGCACCACCGCGCGCCATTGCGACCATTTCTTCGGCGTCGCCAAGCAGGCCCGCGACGGCCTGCGCGGCGCCGAGCAGGCGCACTGGGTGCAGCGCGTGGAGACCGAGCTGGACAACATGCGCGCGGCCATTGCCGCCGCCCGCGCCGGCCGTGCCGACCCGCTGCTGGCCGCCAAACTGCCGGTGGCGTTGCAGGGCTTCTGGGTGCTGCGCGCGTACTTGAGCGAGGG
Organism: Rubrivivax sp.; assembly: GCA_031403895.1. GTDB lineage: Bacteria > Pseudomonadota > Gammaproteobacteria > Burkholderiales > Burkholderiaceae_C > Rubrivivax. The sequence continues at coordinate 14,382 of JANNGN010000722.1, forward strand.
CCGCGAACACATCCGCGCCGCACTAGCGCTGCCGGCCGTGCAAGGCTCGGACATCGCGCGCGCCCACACGCTGTACGTGGGCGCCGTGCTGGCCGACGCACAGGGCGACCCCGGCCAGGCCGAGCAGCTGCTTGAAACCTGCCTGGCGCTGCGGCGTGCTCTGCAAGACTCGGCGGGTGTGGCCAACACGCTGTCCACGCTGGCCATGGCACGCCTTGCCACCGGCCAGCCTGAAGCTGCACTGGCTGCCGAACAGGAAGCGCTGCACCTGTTCCGTCAACTGGGCCGCCCGCTGGGCGAGGCCGTCGGCCTGGAGCACCTGGGCCAGATCCAGATGCGCCTGGGCCGTTGGCGCGCCGCCGCCGAACAGCTGCGGCATGGCCTGGCGCTGGCGCAGTCACTGCAGCAGCTGGAGGTGGAATGCGCCTGCGAACTGCTGCTGGGCGAGTGCGCGCTGGCTGCGGGCGACACGGCACAGGCGCTGACGCATCTTCAGCGCTCTGTGCTGCGCTGCCATGAAGCGGCCGACCGCCGCGGCGAGGCCAAGGCGCTGGGTGCGCTGGGACGCCTGGCGCTGCTGCAAAGGGACGTGGCCAAGGCGCAGCCCTTGTTGGCCGATGCCCTGCGCAGCTTCCAGCGCTTTGAGATGCGCACCGAGCTCATCGCCAGCGTCGAAGACCATGCCAGCCTGGCACTGGCGCTGGGCCAGGTGGAGCCTGCCGCCTGCCTGCTGGCGGCGGCGACGCAGGCGCGCCGCACACTCGGCCTGCCGCGCGCGCCGGATGTACACACACGCTGCCTGTCGCTGCGCGACACGCTGCAGTCGCAACTGGGCGACTGGGGCTGGTCGGTGGCTGAAGCGGCCGGCGCGGCAACGGCGCTGGGCGACGCGGCGCAGTCGGCACTGGCGCTGCAGGCGTCGATGTCGCCGTCGCTGCAGGCGCGAATGTCGCCGTCGCTACAGGCGCATTCTGCGGCGCTGCAGCAGGGTCTGCCAGCGGTCTAGAACTGCTGGCTCAGGTGCGGCTCAGGTTCGCCTCACGGCTGGCGCACGTCGGCGCATTGCGGCCAACGAAGCCAACGAAGCGAGTGCCGCCAACGCCAGCGCCAGCGAGCCAGGTTCAGGCACCACATGCAGCGCGACGTTGGCCGGGAAGAGCAGCTCGTCATTCACGCCCATCACGCCCACGCCGCCGGGGTTGGTGCTCCAGTACAGCCGCGCGCGCGTGGTGCCGCTGAAAAGCGTGACCTGCTCCAGCGAGAAGTAGGCCTGCAGGCCGCCCGTCATGGCCAGCGGCGTGGTGCTCAGCACGGGTGCCAGCGACACCAGGTCAAGGCCGCCGAGCGCGCCCGTGACGGTGTCCAGAAAGATGCTCGACACGGCCACCGAGGTGCTGAAATTGAGCGTTTCCACGGTCGTCTCGAAGATGTCGGTGAGGTCGAAGAATTCGACTTGCGCGCTCAGCACCGTCATCAGCGGGCAGGCCACGCCGTTGTTGACCACCGTGCCCACATTGCCCAGCGCCAGGCAGGACGCCGGGATGTCGGACGTGGAGGTGCCGCGCCAACCCAGGTTGGTGAATGGCGCGCCATACGCAGGGTCCCAGTCGCCGACGACGTAGGTGGCGTGGGCGGGGCCCACTGCGGCCACCAGGAGGGTGGTGCAGGCGGCGGCAGCAGCAAGGATTTTTCGCAAGGCGCTCAGCGGCATGGTCTAGGCTCAGGTTGGGCTTGGGTGGGCTGCAGGCTCTACTGACAGCGGCGTGCATCTTTGCCCGCATCGGCCTGCTTTCCTAGACTTGGAGTGCGTTTTCATCCCCCGCATTCAAGGGGCTGGTCTTCGCCAGAGACAGGCTGTAGTCGAAGGTGCTACCTTTGCCGCCCGCCCTCGCCCTCGCCCCGAAAGCCAGACCATGCCCGCCTATCTGTACGCCACGCTCGACGTCACCGACCCGCTCGCCTACGAACAGTACCGACAGCAAGTGCCGGCACTGATCGCCGCAAACGGCGGCCGCTACCTGGTGCGCGGCGGCGCCACCGAAGTGCTGGAAGGCGACGCCCAGCCGATGCGCCAGGTGATCCTGGAGTTTCCCGACATGGCGCGGCTGAAGGCCTTCTACCACTCGCCGGCCTACCAGTTGCTGGTGGCGGTGCGCCAGGGCGCGTCGCGCGGCGGCGTGCTGCTGGCGATTGAGGGCGTCTGAGGGATTGCTGCGGCCACGCGCAGCCCGGCGTGCGTCACTCGGGCTTGATGCCC
>JANNGN010000723.1:0-1527 GCA_031403895.1 Rubrivivax sp.
ATCTCGGTGTCCGGGCGCGCGCTGTAGGCCTGGCGCAGCAGCCGCAGTGCTTCGTCGCGGTTGCCCATGCGGTATTCGATCCAACCCAGGCTGTCGGTGATGAAGGGGTCGCCGGGTGAGAGTTCCAGCGCGCGCTGCACCAGTTGCCGGGCCTCGGGCAGGCGCAGCTTGCGGTCGCCGAGCGAATAGCCCAGGGCGTTGTGCGCGTGCGCGTTGTCGGGCTTGATTTCGATGACGCGGCGCAGCAGCCGTTCCATGTCGTCCAGGCGGTCGAGCTTTTCGGCCACCATCGCTTGCTCGTACAGCAGGTCGGCGTCGTCGATGAATCGTTTGGCCGCACTGCCCAGCAGGTCGAAGGCGTCTTTCCAGCGCTTGGCTTCGCGCAGCACCGCAGCTTCGGCCATGAGCTTTGCGCGTGCGTCTTCGGGGCTGCGTTCAGGCACGCTGCGGATCAGTTCGCGCGCCTGCGCGACACGGCCCTGGCGCGCCAGGATCGAAGCGCGGCGCGTCTGCACTTCCAGTGCGCGCTGCGGGTCTTCGATCTTCGCCAGCCAGCCTTCGGCGGCCCTGTAGTCGTTGCGCTGTTCTGCGGCCTGGGCCAGCATCAGCCAGGCCTGCACCAGGCCCCGGTCGGGCCGGTTGCTGGTGTCGTCGTCGCCATCGTCGGCATCAGCCACTGCGGGCGCGACCGGTGCGACCGATGCGGTCGGTGCTGCAACAGCAGGAGCAGCCGCAGGGTCGGCACCGCGCTGCACCAGCGCCACATAGCGCAGCAACGCAGTCTCGCCTTCCTTTGCATGCTTGAGTTCCAGGTGCAGCGCGCCCAGCGACAGGTAGGGCGGTGCCACATCCGGCTCGGCAGCCGTGGCCAGTTGCAGCTGCGCGATGGCATCGGCGTAGCGCTGGCTGGTGGTGAGCACCCGCACGTAGGCCAGCCGCAGTGCTGTCCCGGCTGCGGGCTGGCGCAGGTAATCCTGCACGGTGGCCTCGGCCTGGGGCCGTTCTCGCATCAGTTCCAGCGCCAGCAGCGGCGGGCCTATTGCCGCCGGTTCGAGTGTGAAGGCCTCGCGCGCAAGGGCCAGGGCGCGGTCGGCTTCCTTGGCTTCGAGCCAGGCACGGCCCAACGCCACACGGGTTGCGATGCGCGTGTCGGGCCCATCGCGGTAAGGCCTGAGCACCTCTTCCATGATGCCGGCCACCTGGCGCGCATCGTTGGCACGCTGCAGAAAACGTGGCATCGCGGCGACGAGGCTGCCACGCTCGGCCGTTGGCGTCTGCTCCAGCAGCGATCGCAGCGGTTCGGTCACTTCATCGGCCCGGTTCAGGGCCAGCAGGATCTGCATCTGCACACGCAGTGCGTCCAGCGATTCCGGGCGCGCCAGGCGCCAGGCGCGCGACGCGGCCAGGGCTTGATCACCGGCGCGGGCCTGCAGCGCAATGTCCACCGTGCGGCGGAACAGGCCTTCGTCCTTGGTGCGGCGCGCCGCGTCGAGCAGCCAGTCGTAAGCCGTGCCGGCGTCACCTTGG
>JANNGN010000724.1:0-2217 GCA_031403895.1 Rubrivivax sp.
GCCCGGCTGATCATCACCTTCAAGCCTAACGAGTGACTTCTGTGGTGGCCCTAGCGGCTGTCGGTACGGCGCTGCTGTAGCGGGCGACAAAACCGCGGTCGATGCGGTCCTTCCACCACCAGGCCCAGCGCCCCTGCGCGGACCAGTTGCCCCAGGACACGATGGCCTGCTTTTCACCGCAGGAAATGAGGTTCAGCGTGCGCCGCTGCGGCAGGTGCGGCTCAAGCACGCCGCCCGCGACAAAGCGGCGCAGGTTCAGCGCCAGCGCGGGCCCGGCGCGCACCGCATAAACGCCGCTCTTGGCGTGCGGCGCATCCACCCGCGTGGCCACGTCGCCAGCCGCGAACACCTCGGCGTGTGAGCTGCTCTGCAGCGTCGGCCCGGTGCGCACAAAGCCGCGCTCATCCAGCGCCAACCCACTGCCCGCCAGCCAGGCCGGCGCCTGCGCACCGGTGGCCAGCAGCGGTGCGTCGCAGGCCAGGCGGGCGCCACTGCCCAGCACCACGGCACGGGGCTCCAGCGCGACGCAGCTGTCGCGGAACACGGTGATCTTGTGGCGCGCCAGCGCCCGCGCCGCGCGCCGCATGACGCCGGGTGCATAACCCGCCAAAGGCTCGGGGCCGCCGGTGACCAGCGCCACGCGCGCACGCTCATGAGCAAATGTCGCTTGGCTACTTTGCTCATACCCCCTCGGGGGGCGGACGACGTAATCGTCGGCCTGGGGGCGCTCTTCGCCGCGTCCAGCCAGGCGGTGCTGCAGCGCCAGCGCAAGTTCGACACCGGCCGCGCCGCCACCGATGACGACAACGTCGAGCACGCGGCGCGAGGCCAGGTCCAGCAGGCCTTCGAGCAGGCGCACGAAGTGTTCGATCGGCCGCACGAAGAGGCCGTGCTCGCGCGCACCGGGCAACTGCTCGCGGTCCATCACGGCGCCGGTGTCGAGCGACAGCACGTCGTACTCGGCGATGCGACCGTCGGCAAGCGTGACACGGCGCGCCGCGGCGTCCAGCGCCACTGCGGCACCTTCGATGAAGTGCACCCGCGCCGCAGCGGCCAGTGGCTGCAGCGCTATCGCACACTGCTCAGTGCGGTAGTGGCCCGCCACCAGGCCCGGCACCATGCCGGAATAGAGCTGGCGCGCAAAAGGCGTGATGAGCGCGACTTCAGCACCCGCCACGGGCTCGCGCGCCAGCGCCTGCAGCACATGCACCTGGGCGTGGCCGCCGCCCAGCAGCAGGAGTCTCTTGCTCATCGAGCGGGAGTCTGCCTCAAAGGCTGTGCCTCAAGGCTCGACCCGCAGGCCGCTGACAAACGCCAGCGAGGCACCGCCCGTGTTGTCGCCATCACCGGCCACGATGATCGCGCTGAGCGGCGGCGGTTCGGCGCTTTCGTCGCCAAAGGCGCGGCGGAAGTCGGCCGCCACGTCGCGGTTCTCTTCGAACCAGGTCGCCAGCGCATCGCTGCCGTTGCGCAGCACGATGGTGCGCACGCGGCGGCTGTAGGCGTTGGGCAGCAGCGCGCCTTTGGCCTCAGTCGCAGCCCACACCCAGCACAGCGTGGCGGCCGGCAGGTCCTGGCCCGTGCGGCTGCGCGCGATTCTGAGCACCTGGCGCTCCATGAAAGGCACACGGTCGAGCGGCAGGTCGAAGCTCATGCAGACCTTCACGGCCGCGTCGTCACCGGCCTTCACGCGCAGGTCAACGGCAGTGTTGGGCTGCTGCATGCGCCAGGACCAGCGCAAGCGCTGCGGTGCTTCGGCCGCTGCCAGTTCATGCACCAGGTTGCCGTAGCTGCCCTGGGTCTGGATGCGCAGGGCTTCGCGGCCGTCCACCATTTCAGCGCTGTAGCGCGTCACCGGCTTGCTCTGCTGCGGCAGCGTCACCACACGCCACGGCTCTGCGATGCGAGCACCTTGCACCAGGGGCGCCAACACGGCCGGTGCAGCCAGCACCGCCGTTGCCAGCAAGGAGGCCAGCGACCCCGCCAGCGACCGTGAAAACACGCGCCTAACCGCGCTGCCAGGCATGAAACTTTTCCACCCAGCGCAGCAGCGCCAGCGGCTGGTGCGCACGCTTCCATTCACCGGCGGCGTACTTGTTGGCCTCGGACCAGGTCGGGTAGGTGTGGATCGTGCCCAGAATCTTGTTCAGGCCGAGGCCGTGTTTCATGGCCAGCACGTATTCGGCCAGCAGGTCAGCGGCGTGCACACCGACGATG
>JANNGN010000725.1:0-2517 GCA_031403895.1 Rubrivivax sp.
CCAGCGCCACGCCCACCAGCGCCAGATAGGCGCCTGCAAAAGGCACCGGCGTCCAGGTGCGCGCGGCGCTGGCCAGATTGGGCCCGATGAACGCGCCCGCCACGCCACCCGCGAGCACCCAGGACAACGCGCGTTCCTTGAAGGCCGGCGCCACCAACTCAGGCCCGGCAAAACGGTACAGCGCACCATTCGCGCTGTAGAAGCCCGCAAAGAGCGTCGCCGCCACCAGCAACCAGAAACTGCCCACGCTGACGGCCAGTGCGCACAGTGCTGCCGATAGCGCGGCCACCACCAGGCCGACCTGAAACGAGCGCTTGCGCCCGATGCGCGCCTGCAGCCGCGCGACCGGCATCGCCGACAGCGCGGCACGCACGACGTAGCCCGTGACCGGCAGCGTCGCCATCCATCCAAGGGGTGCGAGCGAAAGACCGACGAGGCCGTTGATGGCGATGAAGGTCACGTTGTTGGTCAGGAACAGCGCCTGGCACACGGTCAGCAACAACAGTTGAGGGGTCATGAACCGCAGTTTCTCACCGCCCGGAACCAATCGTGGGACCCTCCGCTCTGTCGTGGTGCGGCAAGACAGCTCCATGCGCGCGCAGTGCGCGGTCAGCCATGCCAGATGCAGGTGCGTTAAGGTCAATGTGCAAGGCACGGAGTTTGCAAAGAACAGTGGCAGCCGTGAGAGACAACACAGCTGCGTGGCTGGATGGAAACAAGGCGGTCTTCGCGGTGCTCATCCGGCCCTCAAGCGGCGCAGAATGAACGATGCTGAGATCACATCGCCGCAACTGACGCGACATCACTGCGCCAGTGGCAGCCGGAAAGCTCTGATGGAGCCTGGGCCTGTACAGCCGGGACTTCATCAGAACTTCCCAGGCGCGGTCAGGGGCAGGGTTGTCCTCCCCACCGCGTGCTGGGCCCCTTTCCGGAGGATCCACGCATGGATGTGATCAGCAATTTCGCCGCGCGGTTCGAGCGCACACGCGAAGAAGAAATCTCGCTTGAGGACTTCCTCGCCGAGTGCAAACGCAACCCGCTGGCCTACGCCACGGCCGCCGAGCGCATGCTCAAGGCCATCGGCGAGCCGGGCACGGTGGACACGCGCAACGACCCGCGTTTGTCCAGGCTGTTTGCAAACAAGGTCATCAAGATCTACCCCGCCTTTGCTGAGTTCTACGGCATGGAAGACGCCATCGAACAGGTGGTTTCGTACTTCCGGCATGCCGCGCAAGGCTTGGAAGAAAGGAAGCAGATCCTCTACCTGCTGGGCCCAGTGGGCGGTGGCAAGAGTTCGATTGCTGAACGCCTCAAGCAGTTGATGCAGGACGTGCCCTTTTTCGCCATCAAGGGCAGCCCGGTCAACGAGTCACCGCTCGGGCTGTTTGACTTCGTGGAGGACGGCCCGATCCTGGAAAGCGAGTACGGCATTCCGCGCCGCTACCTCAACCGCATCCTCTCCCCCTGGGCCGTGAAGCGGCTCGAAGAGTTCGGCGGCGACATCCGCAAGTTCAAGGTCGTCAAGCGCCACCCCAGCATCCTCAAGCAGGTGGGCATCAGCAAGACCGAGCCGGGTGACGAGAACAACCAGGACATCTCCAGCCTGGTGGGCAAGGTCGATATCCGCAAGTTAGAGACCTTCTCGCAGGACGACCCAGACGCCTACAGCTACAGCGGTGGCCTCTGTCTGGCCAACCAGGGCTTGCTGGAATTCGTGGAAATGTTCAAAGCGCCGATCAAGGTGCTGCACCCGCTGCTGACGGCCACCCAGGAAGGCAACTACAAGGGCACCGAAGGCTTTGGTGCCATTCCGTTCGACGGCATCGTGCTGGCCCATAGCAACGAAAGTGAGTGGAAGGCGTTCCGCAACAACAAGAACAACGAAGCCTTTCTTGACCGCATCTACATCGTCAAGGTGCCGTACTGCCTGCGCGTCAGCGAAGAGATCCACATCTACGAGAAGTTGCTCAAGAACTCGTCGCTGGCAGCAGCCACCTGCGCCCCGGGCACGCTGAAGATGATGAGCCAGTTCTCCGTGCTCACGCGGCTGAAGGAACCCGAGAATTCGTCGCTGTATTCCAAGATGCTGGTCTATGACGGCGACAACCTGAAAGACACCGACCCGCGCGCCAAGAGCTTCCAGGAGTACCGCGACTACGCTGGTGTTGACGAAGGCATGAGCGGCATCAGCACGCGATTCGCCTACAAGATCATCAGCAAGGTCTTCAATTTCGACAGCGCCGAGTTGGCCGCCAACCCCGTGCATCTGATGTACGTGCTGGAGCAGCAGATCGAGCGCGAGCAGTTCGCCAAAGAACTGGAAGACAAGTACGTCGGCTTCATCAAGGAACTGCTGGCGCCGCGCTACGCCGAATTCATCGGCAAAGAGATTCAGACGGCTTACCTGGAAAGCTACAGCGAATACGGCCAGAACATCTTCGACCGTTACGTGACCTACGCCGACTACTGGATCCAGGACCACGAGTACCGCGACACTGACACCGGTGAAGTCTTCGA
>JANNGN010000726.1:0-8751 GCA_031403895.1 Rubrivivax sp.
GTGAACTGGCTCAACGGCGTTGAGGAAGCCATTCCCGGTGAACTGCGCGTGGTGGCGGGTGACCTGCAGGGCGACAGCATCGGTAGCTGGCTGAAGACGCTGCTGGCCGACGCCTACTACTGGACCGACAACGACATCGTGGTGCAGACGCGCAGCATGTACGGCGGCAGCCCGCGTGTCGGCGGCGCCAGCTTCCTGCTCGACCAGGGCGGCAAGTCCACCCACTTCAACTACTTCGCCAACGAGCGCACCGTGCAGGCGGTGGTGGGCGGCCTGACGCAGACGACACCGGCGGGCTTTCGCACCATCGGGCCGCTGTCGTGGGCGGGGCAGGATTCAAGCGGCCAGCGTGCCGCGCGGCGCAGCCCCGCAGACGGCCGGCCGGTGAGCGAGAAGCCGGCGGTGTTTGTGCTGCCCGGCATCCTGGGCAGCCACCTGAAGGCAGGCGACAAGCGCATCTGGCTCAGCCTGCGGCTCATCGGTGGCCTGTCCAAGCTGAAGTACCAGCCGAATGACGCCGACAAGGTCAAGCCCGACGGCCCCATCGGCCTCGTCTATGACGACCTGATGGACCACCTGGCGCAGACGCACGAGGTCATCCCCTTCGCCTTCGACTGGCGCCGCCCGATCGAAGAAGAAGCGCAACGCCTGGCCGACGCGGTGGACGCGGCGCTGGACGCGCGCAACGGCAGCGGCCAGCCGGTGCGCATCGTCGCCCACAGCATGGGCGGCGTGGTCGCGCGCACGATGCTGCTCGAACGGCCGAAAACTTTCGACCGCCTGATGAAGCGCGATGGCGCGCGCGTGTTGATGCTGGGCACGCCCAATGGTGGCTCGTGGGCGCCGATGCAGGTGCTGTCGGGCGACGACACCTTTGGCAATGCGCTGGCATCCTTTGGCAGCCCGCTGCGCGACAAACAGGCACGCCAGCTGATGGCTGAAATGCCCGGCTTCCTGCAACTGCAGGCCGACCTGCTCGACCCCAAATTGGCGCTGGACCAAAGCGAAACCTGGGCCAGACTAGCGCGTGAAGACTTGAAGCGCGTGCAAGAGAACAACTGGTGGCACCGCAGCGCCGGTGAAGCCATGGACGCAGCCTATGAATGGGGCGTGCCGCCGCAGGCGGTGCTGAAGCAGGCGCACGACTTGCGCGTGCGGCTGGACGCACAACTCGACGCGCAGCGCGGCACGTTCAAGAACTACGCCGACAAGGTGCTGCTGGTGGTCGGCAAGGCGAAGTTCACGCCCGACGGCTATGAACTGGGCGGCGACGGCTTCGTCTATCTCAACGCCACCGACGGTGGCGACGGCCGTGTGCCGCTGCAGTGCGCGCTGCTGCCCGGTGTGCAGACCTGGACGCTGGACAAGGAACACGGCGGCCTGCCCGATGTGAGCGCGGCCTTCGAGGCCTATGTCGAACTGCTGACACGCGGCGACACCACCAAACTCAACCGTTTGGCGGCGCCTGCCACGCGCTCGGGTGCCAAGCCCGGCGAGACCCGCTTCTCGGTGCCTGCGGTGGCGCATGTGCGCAGCCGCCCTTCGCGCGCGCGGCCCACGGCACTGCCGGCTTCGGGCGAACGGCAGGTCTTTGCCTCGGGCCGCGGCGCCGAGCCGGATAGCAGCAGCGCCACCCAGGCGGCGCTGAAGGTCAGCGTGCTCAACGGCAACCTGAGCTTCGTGCGCACGACGTTGATGGTCGGCCATACCCGCTCTTCCACGCTCACCGGCACCGAGCATGTGGTGGACATCCTCATCGGCCGCGGCATGAAGGCATCGCTGGACGCCGGCCTGTACCCCGACGCCATCGGCTCGCAGCAGATCTTCCGCAACGCCAGCGCCGACCCGCAGAACCCCTGGCGCACACCGCAGCCTGGCAGCGTCGTGGTGGTGGGCCTGGGTGACGAGGGCAAGCTCAATGAACGTGACCTGGCGCGCACCGTGCGCCAGGGCGTCATCGCCTGGGTGCAACGTTTTGCCGAAGGCTCGTTGGCGGAAAGTGCAGCCGCCGGCGTAACGGTCGAGTTGAGTGCCACGCTGTTGGGCAGCGGCGGTGTCGGCATGAACGCCAGCAACGCGGCGCGTGCCATCGCCCAGGGCGTTCGCGACGCCAACCTGCGGCTGGCGGCTGTGCCGGGCAGTGGCTGGCCGCAGGTCAACCACCTGACACTCGTGGAGCTGTACCTGGAGCGCGCCAGCGACGCCTGGCACGGCCTGCAGGTGCTGGCCACCGCCGCGCCGGGCCTGTACGACATCACACCCACCATCCAAAGCGGCGTCGGCCCGCTGCGGCGCCAGATCGACAGTGGCTACCGCGGCGCCGACTACGACTTCATCGCCGTCACCTCGAACCTGGACGACAGCATCTCCTTTGCGCTGGACACCAAACGCGCGCGAACCGAAGTCCGCGCTCAGAGCACGCAGGGCAAGCTGCTGCGCGAACTGGTCAAGCGTGCATCGACTGAAATCAACCAGGACCCGCGGCTGGGCCGCACCCTGTTCCAGTTGCTGGTGCCGCTGGAAGTCGAACCTTTCCTGGCCGGCACCAGCCGCATGCTGCTGGAACTGGATGCCAAGACCGCGCCCATTCCCTGGGAACTGCTGGACACCAGCGGCCAGGACCAGACGCAGACTGACGACCGGCCCTGGGCCATCCGCACCAAGCTGCTGCGCAAGCTGCGCCAGGAAACTTTCCGCCAACAGGTGCAGGACGCGCAAGCCGACGACGCCGTGCTGGTCATCGGCGAGCCGCTGGTGGACAGCACGCTGTACGCCTCATTGCCCGGCGCCAAGGCTGAAGCAGCGGCCGTGGCCGCAGCGCTGGGCGGCCCCGGTGGGCTGGGCAGCGACCGCGTCAATGCGTTGATTGACGGCGACGATGCCACCCGCATCATCAACGCGCTGTTCGAGAAGCGTTACCGCATCGTGCATGTGGCCGGCCACGGCGAGCCGGTGCAGCGCAACGACAAGACCGGCCACATCGAACTGGGCGGCGTGGTGCTGTCCGACGGCACCTTCCTCGGACCCAACGAAATCCGCAGCATGCGCACGGTGCCCGAACTCGTGTTCGTCAACTGCTGCCACCTGGCCAAGCGCGACGCCAGCCAGACGCTGAAGACCTTCAACCGCGCCGAATTTGCGTCGGGCGTGGCCGACTCGCTGATCGAGATCGGCGTGCGCTGCGTCATCGCTGCCGGCTGGGCGGTGGACGACGGCCCGGCCAAGGTCTTTGCCGAGACCTTCTACCGCGAAGTGCTCAACCGCCGGCCTTTCATCCACGCCGTGGCGACGGCGCGCGAAGCGGCCTGGAACGACGACAAGACCAGCAACACCTGGGCTGCGTACCAGGCCTACGGCGACCCCAACTGGGTCTATCGCCGCGGCGCGACTGAAGTGCGGACCGTGCCGGTGCCCCCGCGTGAAGAATTTGAAGGCATCGCCAGCCCGCTGGGCCTGGCGCTGGCGCTGGAAGAGCAGGCCGTGAAGTCCCGGTGGATGAAGGCCGACAACGCCACGCAGGTGGAGAAAGTGCGCCACCTGGAAGCGCGCTTTGCGGCCCTGTGGGGCGGCATGGGCGCGGTGGCCGAAGCCTTTGCGCTGGCCTATGCCGAAGCGGGTGAACGTGAAACCGCCATCGGCTGGTACGAACGCGCGCTGAAGAGCAACGACGGCAGCACGTCGATGAAAGCGCAGGAGCAACTTGGCAACCTGCTGGCGCGGCGCGGCTGGGCCAAGGCCAGCAAGGCCAAGCCCGACTCAGCCAGCATGGCGCAGGCGCGCGGCGACATCGACGCTGCCCTGCACGGCTTGCAGGCCATCACCGGCTTGCAGCCCACGCTGGAACGCCACAGCTTGTGTGGCTCGGCCTGGAAGCGGCTGGCCATGCTGGAAAGCAAGGTGGGTGACACGGCCGCTGAACAGCGGGCACTGCAAAAGGCTGCCAAAGCCTATGGCGACGCCGAAGCGCTGGCGCTGGCCAGCGAAGATGCCGACCTGTTCTACCCGGCACTGAACCGGATGGCGCTGGAGCTGGTGGTCCACATCGGCCAGAAAAACTGGCAGGGCTTTGCGGCCGACACCGGCGCGGCGGTGCGCCGCAGCCTGGTGCGCAAGTCACAGACTGACCCTGACTTCTGGTGTTATTCCGGTCTGGTGGACATCGATGTCTATGAAGCCGTGGCGGCGCGCCAGCTGGCGCCCCGACTCAGCGCGCTGGCAGGCCGCTACGCGGAACTGCACGGCCGCGTGTCGGCGTCCACGATGTGGGGTTCGGTGGCCGACCAGGCGGACTTTTTCCTGCTGCCGTACGCCGCCGCGTGCTACGGCGCCGAGCGAGCGGCGGCCGAGGCCCTGCTCAAGCAACTGCGGGGTTATGCCGACTGAGTGCGCGTCGTTCGGGTGTGCGGGTGTGGGGTGTGCGCGGGTGGTGGGGGTGTGCGGGTGTGCGGGTGTGCAGGCGGGTGCGCGCGGGTGCCCTCGGTTTGGCCTTCAACGCCCGCCCGTCACGTCGAGCACCGTGCCTGTTGTGTAGCTGCTGTCCGCCGACAGCAGCCAGACGATGGCCTGCGCGACCTCGTGCGCCGACCCCGCGCGCTGCATCGGCACCAGCGGCGCCATCTGCGCCGCGCGGCCCGGCTGCCCGCCGCTGGCATGGATGTCGGTCTCGATGATCCCTGGCCGCACCGCATTGACGCGGATGCCTTCGGTCGCCACCTCGCGCGCCAGGCCCAGCGTGAAGGCATCGACCGCGCCCTTGGCCGCCGCGTAGTCCACGTACTGGCCGGGTGAACCGAGCCTGGCGGCCGCCGACGACAGGTTGACGATGAGCCCACCCGCGCCGCCGTGCTTCGTGCTCATGCGCCGCACCGCTTCACGCGCGCACCAGATGGTGCCGAAGACGTTGATGGCAAACATGCGCTCGATGCGCGCTGCGCTCATTTCATCCACCCGCGCGGCCACGTCCACCACGCCGGCGTTGTTGACCAGGCCAGTCAACGCGCCCCATTCGCGGTCGATGGCCGCAAACAGCGACAGCACATCGGCTTCGACGCCCACATCGCCTTGCAGCAGCAGCGCGCGCCGGCCGGCTGCGCGCACGTCGGTGGCCACCGCTTCTGCGGCCGCCGCGTCGCGCGTGTAGTTGATGGCCACATCCCAGCCGCGTTGGGCGGCCAGCCTTGCGGTGGCGGCGCCGATGCCACGGCTGGCGCCGGTGATGAGCAGGGTTGGGTTCATGGCCGCATGGTAGGCCGACGCGGCTTCAGCGCCTCCGCGTCAAAGCCGGCCAACCCGACTCTGCTGCTGCTTCAGTTCTCGCAGGACAGCCCAGCCGCCACCGTCGGGCAGCTCATGTGGTTGCTCTGCAGGCCCATGCCGTCGCTGGTGCGGCCGTACAGGGCCAGCATCTTGTAGCTGCCGGCTTCGACTGCGCTGCCTGCGGTGCGCACGCGCAGCAAGGTGCTGGTGGCAGATGGCCGCAGGTTCGCGTCCGCCAGCCGGCCCGCGCCACCGCTGCCGCACAAGGCGCGGTCGCTGCAGTAGGTGATGCCGCCGACGCCCACAGGGCCCTGCGCGTAGCCCCAGGACACGGCCAGGTCGGCGCTGGACGATGCCGGCACCACGAAGGCGCGCAGGGCGGCCTTGGCGCTGTCGCTCAGGTTCGGCCAGGGCAGGCCAGGCAACGCGGCCCAGACCGGCGGCACGCCTTCGACTTCGACTTCAAAGCGGCTGCTGCCCGCCACCGTGAATGCCGTGCTGCACAGGCTGTCGCTGTACAGCGACACGGTCACCTCACGGCCGCCACGGTAGAAGTTGCGCACCGCCGTGTCGCCTGCCTCGCCCTGCGGCAGCGCCAGCCAGGTGTCGTCGGTGCCGCGCGTGTTGCCGACAGCCGGGTCCAGGCTGCGGCTGGCGTCGCCGTTGTCAGTGCGCCATGCCGACAGGCGCTCCAGGCCGTCTCCTGCATGGGGTTTGAAGAGCGCCAGCGTCACGAGGGCACCAGTGGCGTCGCGCTGCGCCACCTTGGCGCAGGCCAGGCCCTGCAGCGCCGGGATGTCGAAGGCCAGCGCCCGCGCGTACTGGTCCACCACGGCGTCACCGTCAATGCGGCGGCTGCGTTGTACGCGCGCGCTGGCGTTGATGGCCACGGCATGCAAGTCGCCCTTGAACTTCCAGCTACCGGCTTCGAAGCTGACGCCCATGCCGTTGCCCACCTGTTCCACGCCGCCGTCCGCACCTTGCAGCGCAAAGCTCACGGCGCAGACGGGCGCGCTGCCACTGAAGTCGCAGCGGCCCAGCACGGGGCTCATGAAACGCGAACCCAGGCGCGACGGCTCTTCGCCGCCACCGGCCAGAAACATGCACAGGCCCTGCCCCACCGCAGCCGCGCCGCGGAGTGCGCCGCCCTGCCCCATCGACAAGTTGGCGCTGCTGGACAAGAGGCTGGCCATGCCCGTGCTGGCGTCGGTGCAGGTGGCGCTTGTACGGACTGCGGCCGTCATGCGCGTGAACAGCGTTTCAAGCCCCTGCAGCGACAGCGTGGCCGCCGCACTGTTGACGGCCAGCGTGCCCACTGCGGCGCTGCCTTGTTCGATGTACAGGTTGCCGCTGCCCAGGCGCGGCACGATCTGCACAAAGGGCCGCGTGTCGGTGCCGGTGCTCACGCCCACGGCGTCCAGCAGGCGGTCGTAGCCGGTGCGTGAACCGGCGGTCAGCGCCCCGGTCACCAGGTCGAGCGAGGTGCCGACACCCGCGTCGCCCAGCACCGGCGCCAGGCTGGTGCGCAGCGTGTCCTGCGCGGCAGCCACCGCGCTGGCGTCCAGGCCCGTGGCGCTGCCGCTCATCATCGATTCCGGCGCTTGCCCGCTGGCCAGCAGCATGACGGCGCTGGTCAGCGGTGTCACGTTGGCCGTGCCCGCAGCCTGCGCCACCGAATACAGGCAGCGGTAGTTCGCACCCGTGTAGCCGCAGGCTTCCAGACGCCACGGCGCGGCGCCGGTGAGGGTGATGGCAGGGTAGGTGCCGTCGGCGGCAATCACCACGTCGGCGGCGACGACGGCGCCGGTGGCGTCCAGCACGCGCAGCCTGCCGTCGGTGATGGGCGCACCCACCGCCACGCTGCCACTCAGCGTGGTGGGGGCGGGTGCCGGTGCCGGAGCAATCGGTGCCGGCTCGGGTGCAGCGACCGGCGCATCGGGCGGCAGTGCAGAGTCACCGCCGCAGCCGCCCAGCACCAGCGCCGTGAAGAGGGCCGACAGGGTTGCGGGCACACGCACGGTGGCGTGCGGATTCGGTTTCGGCGTGGAACGGCGCATGGCAGGGCCTTGGTTAAGGGCGCCGTGGTGGCGCTTGAGGTTGAGGGCGCCCATGCGGGGATGCACAGGTTCAGCCAGATTCGTGCGAGAGCGGGTGTTTTCCCGGGGCGACGCCGGCCCGGTCAGGCGGCATGGTTCAGTTTTCGTCACCGCCACGGCGGCGCTTGAGCGCTGCGAACCCAAACGACCCACCACAGACCATGCAAAGACGCACACTGATTCACGGCCTGGCCCTCTACGGCATGACGGGCCTGGCCGGCACCGCGCAAGCCCAGGCGCTGGAAAAACCCAAGCTCACGATCGCCGTCGGCGGCAAGAACCTGCTGTACTACCTGCCGCTGACCATCGCCGAGCAGCGCGGTTACTTCAAGGCCGAGGGGCTGGACCTGACGATCGCCGACTTCGCCGGTGGCGCGCGTGCGCTGCAGGCCGTCGTGGGCGGCAGCGCCGATGTCGTCAGCGGCGCCTTCGAGCACACCGTCAACATGCAGCACAAGGGCCAGCGCCTGCGCGCCTTTGTGCTGCAGGGCCGCGCGCCGCAGATCGTGCTGGGGCTGAACCCGAAGACGATGGCCGGCTACAAGGTGCCGGCGGATTTGAAGGGCAAGAAGATCGGCGTCACCGCGCCCGGTTCATCGACCAACGTGATGGTCAACTTCTTCCTCGCCAAGGCGGGGCTGAAGCCGTCCGACGTGTCGATCATCGGCGTCGGCGCGGGGCCGGGTGCGGTGGCGGCGATGCGCTCGGGCCAGATCGACGCCATGAGCAACCTCGACCCCGTCATCACGCTCTTGCAGCGCAGCGGCGACTTGAGAATCATCTCTGACACGCGCATCGTCGCCGAGTCCGAGAAGGTCTTCGGCGGCCCGATGCCGGCGGCCTGCCTGTACGCGCCGCAGGGCTTCATCGACAAGAATCCGCTGACGACACAAGCGCTCACCAACGCCATCGTGCGCGCCAACAAGTGGATCCAGGCGGCCGGGCCGGGCGACATCATCACCAGCGTGCCGGAAGCCTATTTGCTGGGCGACCGGGCCGTCTATATCGACGCCTTCCTGGCTGCCAAGGGCGCACTCAGCGCCGACGGCCTGTTCCCCGAAAAAGGCCCGGAGACGGCCTTCCGCGCGCTCGCCAGCATCGACGCCGAGATCGCCAAGGCCACGCTCGACCTGGCGGCGGTCTATACGAACGACTTCGCGAAAAAGGCCAACCTCAAGTACCCGCGTGGTTGAGGTGTCGAAGTGGCGGTGTTGATGCAGAGGCACAGATGACCGGTGCGCAGATCATCGTGCTGGCGACGCCGGTGTTCCTGCTGCTGATCGCGCTGGAATACGCGGTGGGCCCCGCGCGCGGGCGCCAAACCAACCGCCAGAAAGACACGCGGAACAGCGGCGGCCTCGGGGGGCTGAGCCACGGCACCGCTGGCAGCGGCAACCGG
>JANNGN010000727.1:0-2086 GCA_031403895.1 Rubrivivax sp.
CTGACCAGTGCCTGGCGCGTCAGCCTGGGCGGGCTGAACCAGACCTTCCCGTCGATGGCCGAAGCGCTGGCGGCGGTGTCGCGCAGCGGCGGCTGGAAGCTGATCGAGCTGTCGCAGCTGGACTTCGACAAAAGCTTCTACCTGGAGTTCAGCTACCGGCTCGACACCAGCCAGCTGCCCGGGCCGATGCAGTTCGGCCTGGGCGGGCTGGGCGGCCCTGGCGACTGGGCGGTGGGCGCGAGCCGCACGCTGCGGGTCGAGCTTTAGGCGCAAGCCGCGCACGGCCATGTCACGCACCGCACGCTGGGCCTGGATCATCTCGGCGGTGGCATCGATGGGCGCGGCGCTGGTGCTGGCCTTCGTGCTCAGCTTCAGCAATCCCGACGGCAGCTTCTACGAACGCAACTTCGTCTGGCTGTTCTGGATCAACGTCGCCGTGGCCGCGCTGTTGGCGCTGGTGGTGGGCCTGGTGCTGCTGCGCCTGGTGGTGCGGCTGCAGCGCGGCAAGTTCGGCAGCCGGCTGCTCATCAAGCTGGCCGGCATCTTCGCCCTCGTCGGGCTGCTGCCGGGGCTGGTGATCTACACCGTGAGCTACCAGTTCGTCTCACGCAGCATCGAGGCCTGGTTCGACGTCAAGGTGGCCGGTGCGCTGGACTCTGGCCTGGCGCTGGGCAAAGGCACGCTGGAAGGCCTGGCCACCGACCTCGTTGGCAAGACCCGAAGTGCCGCCGAACGCCTGGCCGACAGCGGCGCCAGCGTGCTGCCGCTGACGCTGGAGCGGTTGCGTGAACAGGCGGGGGCGAGCGAGGTCAGCCTCGTCAGCGCCAGCGGCCAGGTGCTGCTGACCGCCGGCGGCGTGGCCGCATCGGGCCCGCCCGATCGGCCGGCAGCGGCGCTGCTGCGGCAGGCCCGGCAATTGGGCAGCGCCAGCCAGGTCGAGGGCCTGGACGACGAATCGCTGAGCCCCGGCAACGTCGGCCCGCGCGTGCGGGCGTTGGCGCGCGTGCCGCGCAGCGAGATCACGCTGGCGGGCGGCGAGGACCGCTTTCTGATGGTCGTCCAGCCGCTGTCGCGCTCGCTCGCCATCAATGCACTGGCGGTGCAGTCGGCCTACAGCGAATACCAGCAACGCGCCTTGTCGCGCGACAGCCTGCGCCGCATGTACATCGGCACGCTGACGCTGACGCTGGTGCTGGCGGTGTTTGCCGCCGTGCTGTTGGCCATCGTGCTGGGCAATCAGCTGGCACGGCCGCTGCTGCTGCTGGCCGACGGCGTGCGCCAGGTGGCAGCCGGCGACCTGACTGCGAAGCCGGTGTTCACGAGTGGCGACGAACTGGGCGGCCTGACGCGCAGCTTTGCCGACATGACGGCGCAGGTGGCCGATGCACGCACCCAGGTGCAACGCGGCATGGGCCAGCTCGAAGCGGCGCGCACGCGGCTGCAGACGATCCTGGACACGTTGACCGCAGGCGTCATCGTGTTCGACCGCGAAGGCCGCATCGACACCGTCAACCCTGGCGCCACGCGCATCCTGCAGCGGCCGCTGTCGGCCTGGCGCGGCCAGCGCCTGTCGGACCTGCCCGACCTGAAGGAGTTTTCGAACAGCGTCGAACAGCGCTTCGAGCTGCTGGCCACCAGCCCCGAAGCCGGCGAGCGCGACCAGTGGCAGGAGTCCTTCGAGCTGAAACGCGGCGACGGCGCCACGCTGACGCTGCTGGTGCGCGGCGCCACGCTGCAGGGTGAAGCGAAGCTGATGGTGTTTGACGACATCACCGAAGTCGTTTCATCGCAGCGCAGCGCGGCCTGGGCCGAGGTGGCGCGGCGGCTGGCGCACGAGATCAAGAACCCGCTCACGCCGATCCAGCTCTCGGCCGAGAGACTGCAGCACCGCCTGGCCGCCAAGCTCGAAGGCGCCGACCAGGCACTGCTGCTGCGCAGCGTGCATACCATCGTCAACCAGGTGCAGGCGATGCAGACGCTGGTCAACGAATTCCGCGACTACGCGCGCCTGCCCGCCGCCGTGATGGCGCCGCTGGACCTGAACGCACTGGCCACCGAGGTGCTGGCCCTGTACGGCCAGGCGCAC
>JANNGN010000728.1:0-5582 GCA_031403895.1 Rubrivivax sp.
CCGGAACTGCGCGTCAGCCGCCAGCGCGGGCACGTCGGGCTGCAGCACCAGCGCGCGTTGCGCGGCCTTGTGTGCGCGGCCGTAGCGGGCGCCGAAGTAATAAGCCTTCGCATCGCGCAAGGCGACTTCGGCGGCCCGCTCGCGGCGCAGCGCGCGCCACTGGCCGGCGCGTTTGGGCAGGCTGACGAGCGAATTGAGTGCCTGCACCGCCAGCATCAACACGGCGCAACTGCCGAGCATCAGGATGACGAAGAAGTTGAGCGACAGGTCGGTGCGCCAGCCGGCCCAGTACAGCGACACCAGGCCGTCGTTGCTGCCCAGCGTGGTGGCGGCCACCACGGCCACCACGAACAACAGCACGAGCCAGATGACGCCGCGCATGGGGTGGCTGATGGCGGCTGCGATCAGCGCCCGGCCGACGCAGTGGCGATGGCCGCCAGCGTCGCGTCGGGCCGTGGCACGCTGACCAGGCGGGCTTGCGCCGCCACCTGGCGCACCAGGTCGGCGGCGGCGAGAACGCGACGGCCGCTGCGGTCGAAGTAGCGGTCGAAGTAGCGGTCGAGTGCAGCCTGCGCGTCACGCAGGTCGGACTGCGCGGTGTCGAACTGGCGCGACAGCAGCGCCAGGCGTGCGTTCAGCAAACGCAGCTTCAGGTTTTCGCGCAGGAAGAAGGCCTGTTCTGGCGCCACCAGCATGGCCTCGGGCTGGTCGATGCGGGTCACGCGGACGAGGCTCTTGATCTCGCCCCAGAAGTAGCTGGCCAGGCTGCCCCAACGTTCGCCGAATGAGCGGACCCAGGTGCCGGCGGCGGCGGCAGCCGAAGCCGAAGCCGACGAAGCAGGCGCCAACGGCGGCAGCGCCGGCCGGCCCGCCGCGCGGCGCTCGGGCGCTGACAGCAACGGCAGTTCGTCCACCATGCGGATGACTTCGTCCAGGCGGATCGTCAGCACCGTGATGTCGGTGACGCCCGCCGAGCGCGTGCGCTCCAGGTCCTGCGCCACGGCCCGGCGCACGCGCTCCAGCCGCGGCTGGTTGAAACGCGCCAGCCGTTCGTCAGCCTGCTTCAGCGTCAGCACCAGCGGCTCGACGCTGCCGGTGATGGCGGCCTGCTGCAGCGCCACGCGGATGGCGGCATCCAGGTCGGCCAGCACGTTTTCGTCGCGCGACCTGGCCAGTGACTGGATCAGTTCTTCGATCTGTGTGCGCTGCAGCGCCGTCTCGGCCACTCGCGCTTCCAGCAGTGCCATCTTGGCTGCGGCCTCACGCGCGCCAAGTTCGGCCTGGCGCGCCAGCGTGCGCGCTTCGGTGGCCTGCGTGTCGCTGCCCTGCTGGCGCTTGATGAGCTCGGTCTCCAGGCCGCGCATGCGCTGCTGTGTGTTCCAGGCCAGCACCGCAGCGGCGGTGGCCAGCGCGGTGAGCAAGGCGGCACCGACGGCGATCCAGCGGCCCGGCACAGCCGACGCGGTGGCTGGTGGCGGCACTGGCGGCGGCACTGGCGGATTGGCAGTCGCCGCGAGGGGGAATTCAGGGGGCTCGGTCACAGGGGTGCCGATTGTAGGGTTGCGTTCCGCGCTCAGGACACGCGCTCAGGACACGCGCTCAGGACTGTGCGGCGCCTCGCGCGGCAGACCCCAGTTGCAGCGCCACGGCCTGCGGCGTGGGCGCCACCAGCATCACCCGGCCAAAGCCCGCACTGCGCGCGGCGTCGGCGATGCGTGGGTGCGAGGCAAAGGCTTGCGCCGCCAGCCAGTCATCGGCGCCGGACAAGCCCTGCAGGTGGACCACCGCTTCGCTGCTGCTGAAGAGCCACAGGTGCTGCGTCGGCGCCGCCAGTGCCGCCGCCAGCAGCGCGCGGCCTGCGGCGTCCAGCACCGGCGGCACGCGCCGGTAGGCGGCCACGAAGTCCACCTGGGCACCGTGTGTACGCAACGTCTCGGCCAGCCAGTCGCGTCCGCCGTCGCCGCGCACCACCAGCACGCGCGCGCCCTGCCAGCGCCTCGTGGCAAGCCGCGCCCACAGCGCCTCGGTGTCGAACTGCGGCGCGTCGGCAGCGGGTTCTTCGAGGTGCAGCACACCCGCAGCGCGCAACGCGGCCGAGGTGCCAGGGCCGGTGGACCCGGCGAGCAGGGTCGCGGGCCAATCGAAGCCCGCCGGCCGCGCGTCGAAGAAATGCTCGACGGCATTGGCGCTGACAAACATCACCAGCGCCTTGGCATCCAGCGCGCGCCACGCCGCCTGCACCGGGGCCAGGTCTTGCGGCGGCGCGATGCCGATCAGCGGCAGCGCCTGCGCGTCCAGCCCCAGTGCCCGCAGCGCCGCCACCCAGGGCGCGGCCTGCGCTGCGGGACGGGTGACGATCAGGCGCATGGCACAGCGCCCGCGCTCGATCAGGCGGCCGACAGGTACTGCGCCGCGCCCGCCGCCTGCAGTTGCGCCACGGCCTGCGCGCCCAGGGCACGCGCTTGCACTTCGTCAGCCACCGCCGCGCTGACACGCACCTTCAGCAGCGGCCGTGTGGGATCGGTGGCGCTGCCCAGCGCCGCGTCCAGTTGCAGCTGGTCACCACGCCAGACCGCGTGCGCCGCCAGCGGCATGCTGCAGCTGCCGCCCAGGCCGCGCGACACGGCGCGTTCTGCGTGCGCGCACAGGAAGGTCGGCAGGTGGATGGTCTGCGTCAGCAGCTCGCGCAGCACCGTGTTGTCGGCGCGCACCTCGATGCCCAGCGCGCCCTGCCCGGCCGCCGGAATCATCTGCTCGGGGTCGAAGCGGGCGCGGATGCGAGACGCCAGACCGAGCCGCATGAGGCCGGCAGCCGCCAGCACGATGGCGTCGAAGCCGCCTTCGTCGAGCTTGCGCAGCCGCGTGTCCAGGTTGCCGCGCAGCGGCTCGATCTGCAGGTCGGGCCGCACGGCCAGCAGCTGCACCACGCGGCGCAGGCTGCTGGTGCCCACCACGCCGCCTTGTGGCAGATCGGCCAGCGCTGCGCAGCGGTTGGAGACGAAGGCGTCGCGCGGGTCTTCACGTTCCCACACGGCGGCCAGCACAAAGCCGTCCGGCAGGTCCATCGGCACGTCTTTCAGCGAATGCACGGCCAGGTGCGCGGCGCCGGTTTCGAGTGCGGTTTCCAGCTCCTTCACGAAGAGGCCCTTGCCGCCAACCTTGGACAGCGCGCGGTCGAGGATCTGGTCGCCTTTGGTCGTCATGCCCAGCAGCTCAACCGTAAGGCCGAAGCGCGACTGCAGCACCTCGCGCACATGCTCTGCCTGCCACAGGGCGAGGCGGCTTTCACGGGTGGCGATGATGGTCGGATGGGTCATGGGCGGGATCATAGCCAGCGCTGGCGCCGTACCCACCGGGCCCACCGCTTGCAGCAGAATCCAGTCCGCCGATTGGTAACCCGGTTACGCCATCTGGAGCCAGTGATGCCACGCACCACGAAGAACGCCAAAGCCCCGCCCACACGCACCAAAAGTGTCCGCACGCAGGCCCAGAACGATGCGGCGGCGAAGAACAAGCCGCTGGTGGAAGATATCCGGTTACTGGGCCGCATCCTGGGCGACGTGATCCGCGAACAGGAAGGCGCCGCCGCTTTCGACCTCATCGAACGCGTGCGCCAGCTCTCGGTGGCCTATCGCCTGAAGGCCGACGCCAGCGCCGGGCGTGTGCTCGACCGGCTGCTGAAGAACCTGTCGGCCGACCAGACGGTGACCGTGATCCGCGCCTTCAGCTACTTCAGCCACCTGGCCAACATCGCCGAAGACCGCCACCACGTGCGTCGCCGTGCCGTCCACGAGCGTGAAGGCCATCAACAGGACGGTTCACTCGCGCTGGCCTTCGAGCGCCTGCACCGCGCCGACCACCGCGCTGCCGACATCGCGCACACGCTGCAGCACGCCTACATCTCGCCCGTGCTCACCGCCCACCCGACCGAGGTGCAGAGGAAGAGCATCCTCGACGCCGAACGTGCCATCGCCGCGCTGGTGGGCGAGCGCGACGACATCGCCACCCCCGACAAAGTAGCCGACAACGAAGCGCTGATCCGCGCCCGCGTGACGCAGCTCTGGCAGACGCGCATGCTGCGCAGCGCCAAGCTGACGGTGGCCGACGAAGTGGAAAACGCGCTCAGCTACTACGCCAGCACCTTCCTGCGCGAAATACCGCGCCTGTACCGCGACATCGAACGCGCCCTGCCCGGTCACCCGGTGGCGTCGTTCCTGCGCATGGGCCACTGGATCGGTGGCGACCGCGACGGCAACCCCAACGTCAGCGCCGCCACGCTGAAACACGCGCTGTCGCGGCAGGCGGAGGTGGCGTTGCGTTTCTATCTGACCGAAGTGCATGAACTGGGCGCTGAACTGTCGATCAGCGGCACGCTGGCGCCAGTGACGACCGAGATGCAAGCGCTTGCCGATCGCTCCCCCGACCACAACGAACACCGCAGCGACGAACCCTACCGCCGCGCGCTGATCGGCATGTACGCGCGCCTGGCCGCCACGCTGCAGCAGCTGACCGGCACCGAGGCGCTGCGCCACGCGGTGGCGCCGCAGGAGCCGTATGCGCAAGCCGGCGAGTTCCTGCGCGACCTGCAGCTCATCGAGCGCTCGCTCGTCTCGCACCATGCGCAGGCGCTGGTGGGGCCGCGCCTGGCGCCACTGAAGCGCGCGGTGCAGGTCTTCGGTTTCCATCTCGCCACGCTCGACCTGCGCCAAAGCTCCGACCAGCATGAAGCCGTGGTCGCCGAGCTGCTGCGCACGGCGCGCATCGAGCCCGACTACAGCGCGCTGCCCGAAGCCGCGCGCCGACAGCTATTGCTGGCGCTGCTGAACGATGCGCGGCCACTGCGGGTGTACGGCGCTGAATATTCAGTGCTGGCCCAGGCCGAACTGCTGATCTTCGAATCGGCGCGCGAGGCGCTGGTGCGCTATGGCCGCGAGGCGATTCGCCACTACATCATCAGCCACACCGAAGAGGTCAGCGACCTGCTGGAAGTGCTGCTGCTGCAGAAGGAAACGGGGCTGCTGACGGGCACGCTGGACGGCCACGCCACCGCAGCGCTGATCACGGTGCCGCTGTTCGAGACCATCGGCGACCTGCGCCGCAGCGAACCCATCATGCGCGAGTTCTACGCCCTGCCTGGCCTGCGCGCGCTGGTGCAGAAGAGCGGCGGCGAACAGGACGTGATGCTGGGCTACAGCGACAGCAACAAGGACGGTGGCTTCTTCACCAGCAACTGGGAGCTTTACCGCGCCGAGACGGCGCTGGTGGCTTTGTTCGATTCACTGCGCGAAGCCGCGCCCACCGAGCCCGCCATCACGCTGCGCCTGTTCCACGGCCGCGGCGGCACCGTGGGGCGCGGCGGTGGGCCCAGCTACCAGGCCATCCTGGCGCAGCCTCCGGGCACCGTGAACGGCCAGATTCGCTTGACCGAACAGGGCGAAGTCATCGCGTCCAAATACGCCCACCCCGAAATCGGCCGCCGCAATCTGGAGACTCTTGTCGCAGCGACGCTGGAGGCCACGCTGCTGCACCCCACCAAGAGCGCGCCCAGGGCCTTTCTGGTCGCAGCAAGCCCGCAGCTGGGG
>JANNGN010000729.1:0-3481 GCA_031403895.1 Rubrivivax sp.
TCGTCGTAGCGCAGCACGCGCAGTTCGCGCCCCAGGCGGCTGAGCCAGGGTTGCCACACCGGAGAAGCCGGGTCGTGCGCGACATTCGTCATCCAGTGCGCCGCGCGCAACAGCGGCGGGCCGCGCCCCTGCGACGCCCAGGCGATGCGTGCGCCCGAGGCGACGTGGGCGAAGCGGATCTCGGTGCTGCTCACGGCAAACATCGTATGCGCAGTCGGCGCCAACGGCGCAATTTGCCACTGCTATTTATAAGCAGTCGATTCAAAAGTTGCGGCTTCGGATACTTGCCGGATGGGGAAAAAACTCATTGCAGCAGTGGCATCCAACGTGCGGGCCCTGCGGCTGGCCTCGGGCTGGTCTCAAGAGCACTTGGCCGACCTGTGCGGGCTTCACCGCGCCTATCTCGGTGCGGTGGAGCGAGGCGAGAAGAACATCACCTTGCAGACGCTCGCCCGCATCTCCGCCGCATTGAGTGCAGAGCCGGCTGACCTCTTGCGAATTCCGAGAAAGCGCTGATGGACTGGTTCACCGCGCTTGCCAAGGCTGCGGGGCCTGTTGCCCAGACGATGGGCAGCAAGGGCTGGCCCGTCAGCTTTGGAGGCCCCGATCTCCGCACCGGTACACCCAAGGTTCCGCAGCCAGCGCGTTCAGAGTTCTTGCAGAACCGCGCGCTTGGAGATTGGGCTGAACAGTTGCTCGCATCCGCCATAGCCGACATCGGCTTGGGTGTCTCGCACTACGGTGCCAGCGATGACATCGACTCGGCCGACCCGGATTTCGCGGCGTTCTTCATCGACCAGATTTTGCAGGTTCGACATGGCGGCAAGCGACCTGATCTGCTGGTGGCACACACGCCTGACGGCCTGCCGCTGACGATAGGCTCCCTGCCTGCAACCGAGCGAGATCAATGCCTCAAGAATGCGTTTGCCAGCATTGAGGTGCGCTCCAGCAAATACAAGGCGCTGAAGTACATGCGCGTCAAGGCAGAACGCAAGGTGGCCAGGGCCAAGAGCGTTGGCCGACTGGAACCCAATTTCACTGTCAAGGTGGAAGACCTGCAAATCCTCTATCGATGGGTTGAACAGCATCGGATGCCGCAGGCCTACGTGCAGGTGTTCCTGGATTCGGCGTTTGTAATTAACGTTCTGACGATTTTTCAGCTCATCGGAACCTGGGCCCGGGGTCTGACGCTTGAGAAGCCGGTGCGCAGCCAGGACAAGCCCACGATCTTCATTCCGATCAGCTATGGGACGAAGATCGGCGACCTGGTGCAAGCGCCACACTTCGAGGCACGGACGCGTGAGTCACCGCTGGGCAAGGTCGATGCCTACGTCGTCCCGCAAGGGGGCAAGTTGATCCTGAACAGAGACGCGATGCTCGCTGTGCTGATCCATCAGCGGGTTGGCCAGTGAACTGACCGCCTCATCCACCGTTGCGGACAACGCCGAGCTCAGACTGGGCTGCAAACGAAGCTCGGCATCCATCAGCGGCAGAAGTGCCGCCAGATCGCGCAACTGCGTGACGTTGGCTTGATTGAGGTCGGGCAGGGCAATGTCCAGCAGGTCAGCAGGTTCAACCTTCTCCAGTCCTGCCCCGAACACGCGCCGCGCTCGTTCGATGGCGTGGCGTGCCCATGCAGAGTTCAGAAGCACGACCAGGGCGTCAGCCAGTACTGGGTCTGCGGAATGCGGCGTGAGGCCATGGAACGTCGTGAGTTGCGCCACGCCTGCCAGGTTGCGAATTGCTTTGAGTCCCCCGCGGGAGAAGACGCCTACCCAAATGGGGGCGGTGCTGATCCGTTCCATCGAATACCAGGGCTTGCGCTTGGACAGCAGGTAGCGCAGCGGCAGACCTTGTGCTTCACCAGACCGAACATAGGCGTGTTCTTCCGCCGTCAGCGACGGCCCGGTGTTCCACAACAGACAGGGCTGGTTGGCGGCGCGAAGCGCCTCGAAGTCCTTCATCGTGAAGCGAATGCCCCGTACAAAGCGTGCGCCACCCACACACGCGACCAGGTGCTCTTGCTGAAGGCCGAATGCGGCCGACTCTGAACCGTTGAGGTGGAAGTACCCGTTGGCTCCGGTCGCTATGCCTCGGCGGCTTGCGCACCAGGCGCCCAGCCGAACAGAGCCCGAGCGGACCCCATGCCTGTTGGCGGGGCGCTGCAGCAGATAGTCCCACTTCTTCTCTGCAGCCAGCGTGCGTGAGTCGAAGGTGTTGAACTCAACTTCGGGTGTTGCCCGTTCGCGGCGAACCGCTGCACGGACTTCGTCCAAAGTCGCGTTCGCACCGACAAAGAAACACTGAAAACCATGCCGAGCAGCAGAACTGTCCCGGGGCTTGATGAGTTCAATGATGCTTGCAGTCGTCAGCGCGTCACCGAACTGTTCGTTCATGTGCGAGAAGTAA
Organism: Rubrivivax sp.; assembly: GCA_031403895.1. Lineage (GTDB taxonomy): Bacteria > Pseudomonadota > Gammaproteobacteria > Burkholderiales > Burkholderiaceae_C > Rubrivivax. Next base: position 2,410 of record JANNGN010000729.1, read on the forward strand.
ATCAGCCGCACAAGACAGCCTTCCCGCGCCAAAAGGGCCTTGAACGGCATGCCAAAGTTCGCATTCGTCCATTCGCCAGGAACGATGAAAACCAGTTTTCCGCCTGCCCGGAGTCGCCGATAGGACTCCAGGATGAACAGGAGATAGAGGTTGGAGAAGCGCGAAACGGACGTTCCCAGGGCTCGTTCAAGCCGCGAGTACACCGACTCCGGGCAATCGAAATGCTGGTACTTCAGGTAGGGCGGATTGGCGATGATGAGGTCGAACTGCCGGCCATCGTCCCAGGCCAGAAAGTCAGCCTCGACGACCTCCACGTTGGCCGCGCGCTGCGACGAGAACCGCAGCCACCGCAGTACGAGCGGATCGATGTCGATGGCTGTCAGGCTCAACTCAGCGGTGCGGGCCAACAGTGCCGTGGTGAACACGCCAAGTCCACAGGCAGGGTCAAGCACGCACTGGCCCGGTCGTGGATCGGCCAACTCCACCATCAAGTCGGCCAGTTCTCTGGGGGTGAAGAACTGTGCGTGCTGTCGCCGGTGTGCGATATCAACACTCAGCGCGTACTGACCATCCACATTGAAGTCCGAGCCCGGATTGGACGCGGTACCCATCGGATCGCCAAGGGTTTCGGCATTCGGTGCGAACAGCGATCTTTGGTCACTGATTCCCACCTGAAGCTTTTGTCGGGTTGCCATAAGGAAACGGTTGATCCGCTGCTTTTAAGTACCTATGCACTGACTCGGCGCGCTGACTCAGCCATGCAGCGGTTTGCGTTACTGAAACGCCACCTCGGCAAAGCTGCGCAGCTTGCGGCTGTGCAGGCTGCCGGACCTTTCCTGGCGCAGCAGTTCGACCGCGCGCATGCCGATGCGCAGGTGCTGGTCCACCCTTTCGCGGTAGAAGTGGTTGGCCATGCCGGGCAGCTTGATTTCGCCGTGCAGCGGTTTGTCGCTGACGCACAGCAGCGTGCCGTAGGGCACCCGGAAGCGGAATCCGTTGCCGTCGGTCACGGGCGCTGGCACCGGCTCACCGCGCCGGGCCCGGGCCAGGAGCTGCACCGCGTCGATGATCT
>JANNGN010000730.1:0-8240 GCA_031403895.1 Rubrivivax sp.
CTCGTCGTGACCTTGATGGCGGCGTTTGTGGCGGCGCAGAAACCGGCAGACATCCTGTTCCTGGTGTCGGCGGCTTTCTCTTTTGCGGCTGCCGCATTCTTCCCGGCGCTGGTGCTGGGCGTTTACTGGAAACGTGCCAACAAGTGGGGTGCGGTGCTTGGCATGGTCTGCGGCCTGGGCGTCACGCTCTACTACATGGTCACCACCGAGCCCTGGATGCGGGGCATCTTTGGCGTCACGAGCCCTATTGAGCTGTGGTTTGGCATCCTGCCGATCTCTGCCGGCGTGTTTGGTGTGCCGCTGGGCTTTACGGTGATCATGATCGTGAGTCTCCTGACGCCGGCCCCCAAGGCCGAGATTCAGGATCTGGTGGACTGTGTGCGCTACCCGAACCTGAATCCACCCACGGCATGAGGACTGGCTGGCGCGGCAGCGGCCGTGGCGCGCTATGCGGCCCACTTCGAAGGTCCGCCATCCCTCTAGCGCACGGTGCTACCACGGCACCGGCTGTTTGAAGCCGGAATGCTATAATTTTTGGCTTTCCTTGCCGCACCCGTCATGTTGACGCATCGGGGCGGCTTCCACACCCGAAAGCATGCTTTTCCCGGTACCCCCAGGGAATGCATGCCCGGAATCCACAAGGAGTATTCATGCGTCACTATGAGATCGTGCTGCTGATCCATCCGGATCAAAGCGAACAGGTTCCGGCCATGCTGGAACGCTACAAGACCCTCGTCACCGCAGGCGGCGGCAAGGTGCCTCGGGTGGAAGACTGGGGCCGGCGCCAGCTGGCCTACATGATTCAGAAGCTGGTGAAGGCGCATTACCTGTGCCTGAACATCGAAGTCAGCAACGACACGCTGACCGAAATCGAAACCGGTTTTCGCTTCAACGACGCCGTGCTGCGCCACATGACGGTGCAAAAGCCCAAGGCCGAAACCACCCCGTCCATCATGATGAAGGCGGTGGAACGCGAAGAGGCCCGCAAGGAGCGCCAGGAGGCCACAGCCTAAGCCCGTGCCGCCAGTGCCGTTGCACATTGGCCAGCCGACATGAACCGAATGGTTTTGACGGCCACGCTGGTGCACAGGGCATCGCTGCGTTACACCCCGGCCGGATTGCCCGCGCTGGACTTGAGCTTCAAGCACGAGTCCGAGGTCAGCGAAGACAGTCAGCCCCGCAAGGTCTCGATGGAGATCAAAGCGGTGGCCATTGGGGCAATCACGCAAGCGCTGCTGCCGCTGGAGCTGGGATCGACGGGCCTGTTCGCAGGCTTCCTGACCAGCACCCGCAACGGACGCGGTCTTCTGTTCCACATCAACTCGGTCGAGCTTGTTGCCCGGCCGGTCCCATCCGGATCGAATTGAATTCAAGTAGGAGCTCATATGCCCCCGCCACGTGGTAAAGGTCGTTTTTCCAAAGACAAGCGCCCCAAGCGCAACAATCAGTCGCTGCTGTTCCGCCGCAAGCGTTTCTGCCGCTTCACGGTCGCCGGTGTCGAGTACATCGACTACAAAGAGATCGACGTGCTGCGCGATTTCATCGGCGAGAACGGCAGGATCACGCCCGCCCGCCTGACCGGCACGCGCGCTTTCTTCCAACGCCAGCTCACCACCGCCATCAAGCGTGCGCGCTTCCTGGCGCTGCTGCCGTACTCTGACCAGCACAAGGTCTAAGGGAGCCTGCCATGCAAATCATCCTCCTCGAAAAAGTCGGCAAGCTCGGCAACCTGGGCGACGTTGTCAACGTCAAGCCGGGTTACGCGCGCAACTTCCTGATCCCGGGCAAGCTGGCGCGCCGCGCTACCGAGGCCGCGATCAAGGAATTCGAAGGCCGCCGCGCTGAACTGGAAAAGGTCGCGCAAGCCAAGCACGACGTTGCGCAAGCGCTGGGCGAACAGATCAGCGGCAAGACCGTGCGCGTGGTGCAGAAGGCCGGCGTTGACGGCCGACTGTTCGGCTCGGTGACCAATGCCGATATCGCCGATGCGCTCACGAAGATGGGCCTGGCGGTGCAGAAGTCGCAAGTGCGCATGCCGAACGGCCCCCTGAAGGTGGTGGGCGAGCACAAGGTGTCGGTGGCGCCGCACACCGACGTGCTGGTAGAGGTTGCCGTGCTCGTGGTGGCGCAGGCCGACTGAGCCGCCGTTTCGCTTTTTGTTCGAGGGCCGGCTTGATGCCGGCCCTTGTGCTTTTGGGCCTCTCTTCATGCACAGCCTGCGCAGATCATGTCCACAAGGTTATGCACCGCAGCCTGAAACAAATCCGTCCACGGACCCGCAGGCTTTCCCTGTACGCGGTCTTGCCAAACATCCTTAACTTGTGAAGATGGACAAGCTGAGCAATCCCCGCGAATCTGCGCCGCAGCGTGACGACGAAGTGGCGCGCCTGCGCGTGCCACCGCATTCGGTGGAAGCCGAACAGAGTGTGCTCGGTGGCCTGCTGCTGGACAACCTGGCCTGGGACCGCGCGGCTGAACTGCTGACCGACAGCGACTTCTACCGCTATGAACATCGACTGATCTTCAGCGCCGTTGCTTCACTGGTGCAGCACAGCCGCCCGGCCGACGTGATCACGGTCTTTGAGCAGCTGCAAAGCCTGGGCAAGGCCGATGACTGCGGGGGCCTGGCCTACCTCAACGCGCTGGCGCAGAGTGTGCCCAGTGCCGCCAACATGCGGCGTTATGCCGAGATCGTGCGCGAGCGCGCCGTGCTGCGCAAGCTGATCGCCGCCAGCGACGAGATCGCAACCGCAGCCTTCAATCGCGAGGGCCGCCAGGTGACGCAGATCCTGGACGACGCCGAGAGCAAGATCCTCAAGATCGGCGAAGAAGGTTCACGCCAGCGGCAAGGCTTCCAGGGCATGGACAAGCTGGTCGTGGCGCTGCTGGACCGGGTCAACGAACTGGCCGAAAACGGCGCCGAGGACGTGACTGGCGTGCGCACCGGCTACTACGACCTCGACCGTCTCACGGCCGGTCTGCAAAAGGGTGACCTCATCGTGCTGGCGGCGCGGCCTTCGATGGGCAAGACCGCCTTCGCGCTCAACATTGCCGAGCATGCCTGCGTCAAGGAAGAGCTGCCGGTGCTGGTGTTCTCGATGGAAATGGGGGCCTCGCAACTGGCGCTGCGCATGGTCGGGTCGCTGGGGCGCATCAACCAGCAGCATCTGCGCACCGGGCGCCTGGCGGACGACGAATGGGGCCGTCTTGCCGAAGCCGTGGAAAAGCTCGGCAAGGTGCAGATGTTCATCGACGAAACGCCAGCGCTCACGGTGGCCGAGCTGCGCGCGCGTGCCCGCCGCATGGCGCGCCAGTTTGGTGGCACGCTGGGGCTGATCGTCATCGACTACCTGCAGCTGATGAGCGGCAGCGGCGGCAGCGACGAAAACCGCGCCACCGAACTGGGCGAGATTTCGCGCGGCCTGAAAGCACTGGCGAAAGAACTGCAGTGCCCCGTGATGGCGCTGTCGCAGCTCAACCGCAGCGTGGAAAGTCGCCCCGACAAGCGGCCCATGATGAGCGACCTGCGCGAGTCCGGTGCCATCGAACAGGACGCCGACATCATCATGTTCATCTACCGCGACGAGTACTACACCAAGGACGCCTGCAAGGAGCCCGGGGTGGCCGAAATCATCATCGCCAAGCAGCGCAATGGGCCGGTTGACACCATCAAGCTGATGTTCCTGAAACCATTGACCAAGTTCGACAACATGGCGCCGGGCTCGTCTGCGGAATACTGAACAGGCGCTGCCTTCCCGGTTGCGCCACCGTTGCGGTCAATGGCGCTGCACGGGCGCTTGCGGCAAGAAAGAATACTGTTTATATTTACAGTATGCAGCAGCGCTCCACCAACCCCGCAACGCTGATGTTTGCGCCCGCTGCGGCGCTGAAAGGGCGCGGCACCGTGTGGGCCCTGGAGCACCGCTTCAGCACCGACACACGCAGTGAATTCGATGATGGCTGGGGCACGCTGGAGCAGGCAGCGGCGCAGGAGCCCGTGGCGCCCGCCACGCAATTGGTGGAAGAACATGCGCGCCGCATCCTGTCGGGCAACGACTCGCCTGACATCGGTTTCGACCTCTCGATCAACCCCTACCGCGGCTGCGAGCATGGCTGCATCTACTGCTACGCACGGCCCACGCACAGCTACCTGAACCTGTCGCCCGGCATCGACTTCGAGACCCGCATCGTCGCCAAGGTCAACGCCGCAGAACGGCTGCGCGAGGCGCTGTCGGCCAAGGGCTACACGCCGGGGCAACTGAACATAGGCTCGGTCACCGACGCCTACCAGCCAGCCGAGCGTCGCCTGCGCATCACGCGCAGCGTGATCGAGGTGCTGTCGCAGGCGCGGCACCCGTTTTCCATCATCACCAAGTCGAGCCTGGTCGAGCGCGACATGGACCTCATCGCACCGATGGCGCAACAACGCCTGGCGGCGGTGTATGTGTCGATCACAACGCTCGACGCGCAACTGGCGCGCAAGCTGGAACCGCGCGCTGCCGCGCCGCACCGCCGGCTGCAGACAATCAAGACACTGGCTGATGCCGGCATCCCGGTGGGCGTGAGCGTGTCGCCAGTGATCCCGTTCCTGAACGAGCCCGAGCTTGAACGCATTCTTCAGGCCGCCCGTGATGCCGGTGCGCGCTCTGCGTTCAGCATCGTCCTGCGGCTGCCCTGGGAAGTAAACCCGCTGTTCCAGCAGTGGCTGCAGCAGCATGTGCCCGAGCGCGCCGCACGCATCATGGCCCGCGTGCGCGACATGCGAGGCGGCAAGGACTACGACGCAAAATTCGGCACCCGCATGACGGGGCAGGGCGTGTGGGCGCAGCTGCTGCGCCAGCGCTTCGAGAAGGCATGCACCAGACTTGGCCTGAACCGCGAGCGAGTGGAACTGGACCTGTCGCAATTCAGGCCGGCGGGCTGGGGCAGCGGGCAGAGCGAACTCTTTTAGGCGGCAGCGAATATCCAACCGTCGGTGAGCCCGTCAATCTGCTGCGGAGTCGGGCTCGCGATCTTGGGCTGGCGATCCTGCGCTTGCAACCTGCGGCCGGCAATCGGCCCGCGCAGTGCCTCTACTTGAACAAGTCCTTCACGCGGTCGGTCCAGCTCTTGGCATTCGGTGAATGCCGGTCTCCTGATTTGCGGAACGCCTCGTCCAGTTCCTTCAGCAGCTTGCGCTGGTGCTCGGTGATCTTGACCGGGGTCTCCACGGCCACGTGGCAGTACAGGTCGCCAGGGTAGCTTGAGCGCAGACCCTTGATGCCCTTGCCGCGCAAGCGAAAGGTCTTGCCGTGCTGCGTGCCTTCGGGCAGTTCGATCTCGGCCTTGCTGCCCAGCGTGGGCACTTCCATGCTGCCGCCCAATGCGGCGGTGGTCAGGCCGACCGGCACAGTGCAATGCAGGTCGTCGCCGTCACGCTCGAAGATCTCGTGCTGCTTGACCCGGATCTCGATGTAGAGGTCGCCGCTCGGGCCACCGTTGGTGCCGGGCTCGCCGTTGCCGGCGCTGCGGATGCGCATGCCTTCGTTGATGCCGGCGGGAATCTTCACCTCCAGCGTCTTTTGCTTCTTCAACTTGCCGGCACCGCTGCAGGTGACACAAGGCTCGGCAATGATCTTGCCGCTGCCATGGCAATGCGGGCAGGTTTGCTGGATGCTGAAGAAGCCCTGGCGCAGATGCACCGTGCCGGCACCGTTGCAGGTGCTGCAGGTCTTGGGGCTGGTGCCTGGGTTTGCGCCGCTGCCCTTGCAGGGCTCGCAACTCTCCCATGTGGGCACGCGAATCTGCGTGTCCTTGCCAAAGGCGGCTTCTTCGAGCGTGATCTCCATCGCGTAGCTCAGGTCGCTGCCGCGGTAAACCTGCTGGCCGCCTGCGCGCCGCCCACCGGCAGCCGCACCGCCCCCGAAGATGTCGCCAAAGATGTCGCCAAAGGCTTCGGCAAAACCGCCAAAGCCTTCCTGCCCCGGGCCGCCGCGTCCGCCCAGGTTGGGGTCAACGCCGGCGTGGCCGTGCTGGTCGTAGGCGGCGCGCTTCTGGCCGTCGGACAGCATCTCGTAAGCCTCTTTGGCCTCTTTGAATTTTTCCTCTGACTTGGCCGCGTCACCGCCCTGGTTGCGGTCAGGGTGGTGCTTCATCGCCAGCTTGCGATAAGCCTTCTTGATGTCTTCTTCAGTGGCGTTCCTGGGCACCCCGAGAACGTCGTAGTAGTCACGCTTGGCCATGAGCACTTTCAGCAAATCACAAACAACACCGCCGCGTGGGTGGCCAGGCTGCAGCCTGGCCTGTCCAACGCGGCGCACCAGATCGGCAGCCCATTCGTGGGCCGCACGACCTAGCCTTTCTTGACTTCCTTGAACTCGGCATCGACCACGTTGTCGTCGGCCGGCTTGGCTTGCTGCGGTGCTTCGCCTGATGCGCTGCCGGCTGCAGGGCCGGCAGCAGCGCCAGCGGCGGCCTGCGCATCGGCGTACACCTTTTCGCCCAGCTTCTGGCTGGCGGCCATCAGCGCTTCGGTCTTGGCTTCAATGGTGGCCTTGTCGTCGCCCTTGAGCGCCTCTTCCACGTCCTTCAGCGCGGCTTCGATCTTTTCCTTCTCGGCCGCATCGAGCTTGTCGCCATGTTCGGTGACGCTCTTGCGCACCGAATGCAGCATGCCGTCGGCCTGGTTGCGGGCGTGTACCAGCTCGACCTTCTTGGCATCGTCAGCGGCGTTCAGCTCGGCGTCCTTCACCATCCTCTGGATCTCTTCTTCCGACAGACCCGAGTTGGCTTTGATGGTGATCTTGTTTTCCTTGCCGGTGCCTTTGTCCTTGGCACTTACGTGCAGGATGCCGTTGGCGTCGATGTCGAAAGTGACCTCGATCTGCGGCAGTCCGCGCGGTGCTGGCGGGATGCCTTCCAGGTTGAACTCACCCAGGCTCTTGTTGCCCGTGGCCAATTCGCGCTCGCCCTGATAGACCTTGATCGTGACCGCCGGCTGGCTGTCGTCGGCGGTGCTGAAGGTCTGCGCAAACTTGGTCGGTATGGTGGTGTTCTTCTTGATCATCTTGGTCATCACGCCACCCAGCGTTTCGATGCCCAAAGACAGCGGCGTCACGTCCAGCAGCAGCACGTCCTTGCGGTCGCCGCTGAGCACCTGGCCCTGAATGGCTGCGCCCACGGCCACGGCCTCGTCGGGGTTGACGTCCTTGCGCGGTTCCTTGCCAAAGAATTCCTTCACCTTGTCCTGCACCTTGGGCATGCGCGACATGCCGCCGACCAGGATCACGTCGTCGATCTCGGTCAGCTTGACACCCGCGTCCTTGACCGCGATGCGGCAGGGTTCCATCGTGCGCTCGATCAACTCATCGACCAGGCTTTCCAGCTTGGCGCGCGTGAGCTTGATGTTCAGGTGCTTCGGGCCCGACGAGTCGGCCGTGATGTACGGCAGGTTGATGTCGGTCTGGGTGCTGTTGCTGAGCTCGATCTTGGCTTTTTCGGCGGCTTCTTTCAGGCGCTGCAAGGCCAGCACGTCCTTGGTCAGGTCGACACCCTGGTCCTTCTTGAACTCGGTCACGATGTAATCGATGATGCGCTGGTCGAAGTCCTCGCCGCCCAGGAAGGTGTCGCCGTTGGTCGACAGCACCTCGAACTGCTTTTCGCCATCGACATCGGCGATTTCGATGATGCTCACGTCGAAGGTGCCGCCGCCCAGGTCGTAGACCGCGATCTTCCGGTCGCCCTTGCCATGCTTGTCCAGACCAAAGGCCAACGCCGCTGCGGTGGGCTCGTTGATGATGCGCTTGACGTCCAGGCCGGCAATGCGACCGGCGTCCTTGGTGGCTTGGCGTTGGCTGTCATTGAAGTACGCCGGCACCGTGATCACGGCTTCGGTCACTTCTTCCCCGAGGTAGTCCTCGGCGGTCTTCTTCATCTTGCGCAGCACTTCGGCGCTGACCTGCGGCGGCGCCAGCTTCTTGCCGCGCACTTCGACCCAGGCATCGCCGTTGTCGGCGGCAGCGATCTTGTACGGCATCAGGTCGATGTCCTTCTGCACTTCCTTCTCGGCGAACTTGCGGCCGATCAGGCGCTTGACCGCATACAGCGTGTTGCGCGGGTTCGTCACCGCCTGGCGCTTGGCCGAGGCGCCGACCAGGATCTCGTCATCGTCCTGGTAGGCAATGATCGATGGCGTGGTCCGTGCACCTTCGCTGTTTTCGATGACTCGCGTGGTGTTGCCTTCCATGATGGCAACGCACGAG
>JANNGN010000731.1:0-20874 GCA_031403895.1 Rubrivivax sp.
GCTGGCGATGTCGCTGCCGCGGCTGGTGCCGAACCAGCGCCGCCAGGTCGGCGGTGGGCTGGCGCGCGAGCGCAGCGTGGTGGGCCTGCTGGGTGCTGGCTCGGGCCTGGGCGTGAGCGGGCTGATCCCGGCCGCCGACGGTTGGGTGGCGCTGGGCACCGAAGGCGGGCACACCAGCTTTTCGCCGCGTGACGAGCGCGAAATCGCCATCCTGCGCTATGGCCTGACGCAGTTTTCGCACCTCTCGCACGAGCGGCTGCTGTCGGGCCCCGGCATCGAACTCATCCACCGCGCGCTGCGCGACCGCGCCGGCCTGGCACCTGCTGGGCTGTCCGCACCCGAGATCACGCGCCGCGCACTCGATGGCAGCTGCGCCGTCTGCGCCGAAACGCTGGCCGCCTTCTGCGCCATGCTGGGCACGGCGGCGGCCAACCTGGCGGTGACGCTGGGCGCCCTGGGCGGCATCTACATCGGCGGCGGCATCGTGCCGCGGCTGGGCGAGTATTTCGACCGCTCGTCCTTCCGCGCCCGCTTCGAAGACAAGGGCCGCTTCAGCGACTACCTCAAGGGCATCCCGACCTACGTCATCACGGCAGAACACGCCACCTTCACCGGTGCTTCGGCAATTCTGACGGCGCAGCTGCGCAGCCTGCATGCCGACCACGGCTCGGCCATCCTGAGCCAGATCAAGCGCTCGCGCGACAGCCTGTCGCCGGCCGAGCGGCGCGTGGCTGACCACGTCCTGGCGCACCCGCGCTCGGCGCTGGGCGACCCCATCGCCGCCATCGCGCGCGCCGCCCTGGTCAGCCAGCCGACCGTGATCCGCTTCTGCCGCTCACTCGGCTGCGAAGGCCTGAGTGACTTCAAGCTGCGCCTGGCCTCGGGCCTGGCGGCCACCGTGCCGCTGACGCACACGCAGGTGACGGGCGAAGACAGCATGCTGGAGCTGGGCGTGAAGGTGCTCTCCAACACCGCCAGCGCCATCCTGCAGGTGCGCGACCAGCTCAACCGCGACGCCCTGGTGCGCGCCATCGACCTGCTGGCCGGCGCCGAGCGCATCGAGTTCTACGCCGTCGGCCACTATCGTGTGGTGGCCGACGACGCGCAGTTCAAGTTCCTGCGCTTCGGCGTGCCCTGCAGCAGCGTGACTGAAGCGCGGCTGCAGGTGCTGTCGGCGAATGTGCTGAAGCCTTCGGATGTGGTCGTCATCATCAGCAGCAGCGGCCGCATCGACGGGCTGCTGGCGGTGGCCGACACCGCCCGCCAGCGCGGTGCCGCCGTGCTGGCCATCACGGCCAGCCAGAGCCCGCTGGCGCGCAAGGCCGACGTGACATTGATCGTGGACCACGTCGAAGACGTGGCCACGCATGTGCCGATGGTCAGCCGCATCCTGCACCTGCTGGTGATCGACATTCTGGCCGTCGGCGTGGCCATGCGGCACGGTGGCGACCGCGTGTCGGCGCTGCCGCAGGCGGCGGCTTCGGGGCTGGATGAAGACGATCCGAGCGCACCACCGCCTGCTGCGGCCAAGCCGATGGGGCCGGGCCTCAGCGCGGCGGGGGCGCTGGCGAGGTTGACGTCGCACAGCCGGCAATGACCGCTTGGAGTCGGCGGTCTGGAAGCGGGCGTTTGGAAGCGGCCGTTTGCTAGCCCCCCAAGTGAGTGTCGTGGATCGCGACGAGCGGGCTGGCGTAGCCCCCACCCGGCTTTTAGACTCGTGGCTTAAAGGGAGCCTGCCATGAAGCAGATCTTGAGCCCCGGTGCCATGGCCCGGAAATGCGCGGTTTGGGGCCTCGCCGGTCTTGCAGGCTGTGGCGGCTGGACCACTGAGCAGGGCGCATCCGCGTCGGATGACACAGTAGCCGGCGCCGCCCAGGTCGCCGCGACCGGACCGGTGAGTGTGGTCGCGCCCACCGTGGCAGTGGTCCCCGCCCCCGCTGTCACAGAGCCAAGCCCTGCAACTGCTTCAGCCGGCTCGGCTGCATCAACGCCCGTCAATGCGGCTGCGACAGCGGCCTCGGTGCCATCAACGTCAGTGGCTGCGACAGCGGCCCCAGTGGCATCAACGCCTGTGACGGCCCCTGCGATCCCAGCGCCATCCACTTTCCAGTCACAACTGCTGGCCCGGCCAGCGACGGTTGCTTCGGACGTCAGCACGACGCCCACGCTGTCCACTGCAGATGCGCAACAGGTGGCCCGGCTCAGCCGCGAGTGGGCGGTTCCGGCTTTGTGGCAGCAGGGCACCACCTCCTGGACCAACGGTGTGGTGATGCCGCCGCTGCAGTTTGCCTGGCTTCAAGGCGTGGCCAGCGCCGCGCGAGGCCAGTCACTGGCACAGCTTCAGAACGTGTGGCCGGCGGCCAGCGCGCCGCCGACCGTGGGTGCGGCCTTGATGCGCGGCGTGGCACGCACCGTCAGCGGCAAACCGGGGGCCACGGTCATTGACAGTTTCGTCTCGGCGTTGGCGCTGGATTCGGCGCCTGGCACGCTGGCCTCATTCACATTGAGAGCGCTCAGCCCTGGGGCCATGGAGGGAGACTCGCTGCTGCGGCTGGACATCGCGGACAGCCTCGGCGCTTCGCCCACCTGGGCGGCGCCGTCGGCCTTTAACGGCTACTTCTCTTCCACAGACCAAGGGTCGCTCATCGTGCCCATGGTCCGCGTCGCGGGCGCGGTGCTGGTGCAGGGCGGCTCTGCCTACGAGGCCGAGGGCCTGCACCTGGGCGGCGGGCGTTGGTTGTTCAGGGTCACGCCGCAACAAGGCTTGAGTCCATTCGGCGAGCAGGGCCTGGCCGGTGCGCTGACCGACCTGGCCACGGCCATGATTGCGGGCGCAGCCAACCAAGCCGTTGCCGGCGACATGGTGGTGCCGGCAACCGTCTCGTTCACCGGCGAGGCGATGGACGCAATGAACGGCCTGAGCCATGCGCTGGACCGGATCAACGCCGATATGCGCGGCCTGGATGGCACTGGCGGCACCTATCTGCGCGCCGCCAAAGGAACCGGTGGCATGACGTTCACCGCGCAAGGTTTCAGCTACAACGCCAGCCGGTCGGCGCAGTTTGTCTTCGAGCCTTTGAACATCTTCAACACCTACGGGAGCGTTTCCACCATGGTCAATGGCTCCAACGTTGCATTCCTGATTGTCGGCCAGCAGCTACCAGCCTGTCCTTCGGCCACACCCGATCTGCGCCCGTCCTACTTCGTGCTCATGGACGGCAATGGCCGCATCGAGGTCCTGGCCCGCATGGCCCGACTGGAAGGCCAGCGCTGCCAGTAGCGGTCGTGGCTGCGCAGTGCAGTCCTGCACGGCGGGCTGCGCAGCGCTATCGGTAGAATTCGCAGCCTTCCGAGGAGCGTTGCGATGGGGCCTGCCACACGGCCACCCCACCAGGCTCGGAACGCTGCGGCGCCATGCTGCGGCCTGCAACGGCGCTCACTCCATCCTTCGGAGTTGAGCCATGACCGCCGCCACACCCAACGTCCAGCCGATGCGCCTGTCCGGCCTGGAGCCCGTGCTGATCCAGCCCGGCACGCTCTTCGTCAACATCGGCGAGCGCACCAACGTCACCGGCAGCCGGGCCTTTGCCAAGATGATCCTGGAAGGCCGCTATGAAGACGCCCTGGCAGTCGCGCGCCAGCAGGTCGAAAACGGCGCGCAGGTGATCGACATCAACATGGACGAAGCCATGCTGGACTCGGCTGCGGCGATGGAACGTTTCCTGAAGCTCATCGCCGGTGAACCCGAGATTGCGCGCGTGCCGATCATGATCGACAGCAGCAAGTGGAGCGTCATCGAAACCGGCCTGAAATGCATCCAGGGCAAAGGCATCGTCAACTCGATTTCAATGAAAGAGGGCGAGGCCGAATTCAAACGCCAGGCCAACCTGGTGCGCCGTTATGGCGCTGCGACTGTCGTGATGGCATTTGACGAAAAGGGCCAGGCCGACACCTACCAGCGCAAGATCGAAATCTGCGAACGTGCCTACCGCGTGCTGGTGGATGAGGTGGGCTTTGCGGCCGAAGACATCATCTTCGACCCCAACATCTTCGCCATTGCCACCGGCATTGAAGAGCACAACAACTACGCGGTGGATTTCATCAACGCCACGCGCTGGATCAAGGCCAACCTGCCCGGCGCCAAGGTCAGCGGCGGTGTCTCCAACGTGTCCTTCAGCTTCCGTGGCAACGACGCCGTGCGCGAAGCGGTCCACACCGTGTTCCTGTTCCACGCCATTCAAGCGGGCCTGGACATGGGCATCGTCAACGCCGGCATGGTGGGCGTGTATGACGACCTGGAACCGGTTTTGCGCGAGCGTGTCGAAGACGTGGTCCTGAACCGCCGCCCCGACGCCGGCGAACGCCTGGTGGAAGTGGCAGAAAGCGCCAAGGGACTGTCGAAAGACGACACCGCCAAACTCGCCTGGCGCAACAACGACGTGAACACCCGGCTGAGCCACGCGCTGGTACACGGCATCACCGAATTCATCACGCTCGACACTGAAGAAGCCTGGCAAGCGATCCTGGCCAGCGGCGGGCGCCCGCTGCACGTCATCGAAGGCCCGCTGATGGCCGGCATGAATATCGTCGGCGACCTCTTCGGCCAGGGCAAGATGTTCCTGCCGCAGGTGGTGAAGAGTGCGCGCGTGATGAAGAGCGCTGTCGCGCACTTGCTGCCCTACATTGAAGCCGAGAAGAAGGCACTGGTGGATGCCGGCGGCGAGGCCAAGGCCAAGGGCAAGATCGTCATCGCCACCGTCAAGGGCGACGTACACGACATCGGCAAGAACATCGTCACCGTGGTGCTCCAGTGCAACAACTTCGAAGTGGTGAACATGGGCGTGATGGTGCCGTGCCAGGACATCCTGGCAAAGGCGCGTGTCGAAGGCGCCGACATCATTGGCCTGTCGGGCCTGATCACGCCAAGCCTGGAAGAGATGCAGTACGTGGCCGGCGAGATGCAGCGCGACGACTACTTCCGCAGCAAGAAAATTCCGCTGCTGATTGGCGGCGCCACCTGCAGCCGCGTACACACGGCCGTGAAGATCGCGCCGTTTTACGAAGGCCCCGTGGTCTATGTGCCCGATGCATCGCGCAGCGTCGGCGTGTGTTCGGACCTGCTGTCCGACGAGCGCGCCGAAAAGTTCATCCACGACCTGCGCATCGACTACGACCGCGTGCGCGAACAGCACGCCAACAAGAAGGTCACGCCACTGGTGACGCTGGCCGCCGCGCGCGCCAACAAGGCCGCAGTGGACTGGGCCGCCTACACACCGCCGAAGCCGAAGTTCATCGGCCGCCGCGTCTTCAAGAACTACGACCTGGCCGAGCTGGCTGCGTGCATCGACTGGGGGCCCTTCTTCCAGACCTGGGACCTGGCCGGCAAGTTCCCGGACATCCTGCGCGACGAAGTCGTGGGCCACGAGGCACAGCGGGTGTTCAGCGACGGCAAGCGGCTCCTGCAGCGCGCCATCGAAGGCCGCTGGATGCAGGCCAGCGGCGTCATCGCGTTGCTGCCGGCGGCGACGGTGGACGACGACACGATCGAGATCTACACCGATGAATCGCGCACGGAAGTAACGATGCGCTGGAATCCGCTGCGGCTGCAGACCGAGCGACCGGTGGTGGACAAGGTGAAGCGGCCCAATCGCAGCCTGGCGGATTTCGTCGCGCCGCAAGGTGGCCCAGCCGATTACATCGGCCTCTTCGCCGTCACCTCGGGCATCGGCCTGGAGAAGAAGGAAAAGCAGTTCACCGACGACCACGACGACTACAGCGCCATCATGCTCAAGGCCCTGGCCGACCGCCTGGCCGAGGCCTTTGCAGAACGCCTGCACCAGCGCGTGCGCACTGATCTCTGGGGTTATGCACCTGACGAGGCGCTGAGCAGCGAACAACTCATCGCCGAGCGGTACCGCGGCATCCGCCCTGCCCCCGGCTATCCGGCCTGCCCCGACCACAGCGTCAAGGCCGACATGTTCCGCGTGCTGCAGGCTGGCGATGTCGGCATGGCGCTGACCGAAAGCCTGGCCATGACGCCGGCGGCCAGCGTCAGCGGCTTCTACATGGCGCACCCCGAGGCGCAGTACTTCAACGTCGGCCGTATCGGCGAAGACCAGTTGCAGGACTGGGCGCAGCGCCAGAAGATGGCACTGGACCTGGCGCGGCGGCGGCTGGCGCCAGCGCTGTAGGCGCGTGTTTTGGGTGGTGCCCTCAACATCTCCGAGTGTGTCCTGAGTTCGGGATGATCAGAGCCGACGAACTACTTCATGCACGCAAGCAACCTCAGCACGACCACGCGGCCGCGACATTGCGTCTGCTACAGCAGTATCCAACCCGGAATTAGTCCCGATCACCTCAACTGTCTCCTTGCGAGTCTCTCAAGATCACACCTCGGATACATGCATTCGGTCTCATCGTGTAAATCAAGGAGGATAGTTTGAAGCGTCCGGGAACAGCCACGCCAATTCACCACCGCGACCGTCTTGTCAAGATAGCTCTGTTGATGGTGTCGCTCGCGGTATCGCTTGGGCTCGCTGAGTTGGTTCTGCGGGCCATCAACTACGCACCTGCCGAATATGCCTACTTTCGGGAGAACCCCAACGGCACCGCGTCCTACCGACTGAGGCCGAACCTGGACGTGGTGGCAAGTTTCGGCCGGAAGAGAATCGCAATAAAGACAAACTCTCACGGAATGCGATGGCGCGAGGTGTCGGTGAACAAGTCGCCGATGAGCACTCGGGTTGCCTTCGTTGGCGACTCCTTTACTTTCGGACAATGGGCTGATCGCGTCGAGCAAAGCCTGGTGGCGGTCTTTGAAGACCAGATGGCCCCGGGCGGGGTTGAAGCGTTGAATTTCGGTGTGCCCGGCTACGGTCTCGCAGATACTGAATTGCTGATTCGGGAACAAGTTCTGAATTTCCGACCGGAAACCATTGTCCTGATGTTCTACAACGGCAACGACTTCCTCGACACCTATCTGGGCCTGGAACGTTACTCGGTGGCTGAGAACGGCAGTCTCCAGACCAACAACCAAGTTCTGGAAAACAAAATACCGGAGGCATTCAGACCAGCGGGCCGCAACCTTCAGAAAGTGCTCACGGATTATTCTTACCTGGCGCGGCTGCTGAAGGTGGGGATCAATTCCCTGAATCGCGCCGACCAATCGACGCCGCGCAGCACAAAGACGTTGAATCGTTCCTACACCTCAAATCTCTTCTGGAGCCAGACAGATTACCCGGAATTCGCGGTCACTGCGAGGCAGACCACCTTGGAGGCACTCGAGAGGATCACAAAGCTCTGCCGGCAAAACGATGTGGAATTTCGCATCGTGTCGATCCCGTCGATGGAACAAGTCAACTTTCCAACCGATTTGGGCAAGGAGTTTCAGCGCGACTTGCCACAACGCTATCTTTCGGAATTCGCCGCGAGCCACTCGGTTCCGTATTTGGATTTGTTACCCGGACTCGCCTCAGTCCGGGATTCAGGACGAGAAATGTACTATCCAGCCGACGGTCATTTCAACAACGAAGGACATCGCGTTGTCGGCGGCCTGCTGAGCGCGTTCTTCACCCAACAGCCAGGACGCGTAATTCGCACAACTCGTTGACAAGCGCGTCGCTGAAGCTCCGCCGCAATCCACCGAGTTCAAGACGAATGAACTTGAACCGAACCCATCAATTTTCCTAACCATCAAGAATCCACAGCAACGTCGATGCGCTCGTTCGCTGTGTGGCGGGCGGGCGCATTCCTTACGAAACGGCGCAGAGCCGCCTTGGATAACTAATTCACACGCAACTCGCGAATGCCGTAGGGACTTTCCCTGGGCCGGGCACACCTGAGCGCGCGGGGCTCGGTTATGCTGGTGGGCATGTGAGTGCTCAGAGAGTGCATCGCGATCGCGCCATTCGACCCGTTAAAATTGTTGGCAAGTAGCAGCGCAATGCGCCGGTGCGCATTGCGCTGCGGACGCAATACACCCTCAACGATGTGTCAGTGCTACTTTCTTTTCGACCTCAACAGATCTTCCATGCAATGACCAACCTGAAGTCGAACTGATGCGGTCATACGGTGCATTCAAGGCCAAATCAGCTATGCAGTAATGTGGCAAAGGTAGCTGTACTTCCGATGTGCCTGCGTCGCCAATGCGAAAGACCCGAGATCAACCATGCGCAATTCCACCCAGCAGAGCAGTGCCCCGATTGACGCTGGCGCCGCGACACCGATGGGCGGCAGCGACCAGGCTTTTGGCCTGGTTTTTGGTTTGGTCTTTGCCCTCATCGCGTTCTATCCGCTGTTCGGTGGGGGCGCGATTCGCTTGTGGGCTGCCGGGATTGCCGGTCTTTTTTTCGCGGCCGCGTTGGTCAGGCCCCGGCTGCTTTCGCCCCTTAACAAGATTTGGGCGAAATTCGGTCTGCTGCTGCATCGTTTGGTTAGCCCGCTCGCCCTACTGGTCGTCTTCTGCCTTGCGGTGCTGCCCACCAGTCTGATACTGCGGGCGTTGCGCAAAGATCTTCTCAAGTTGCGTTTCGAACCTGAATCAGAGACCTATTGGATCGAGCGCAAGCCGCCTGGTCGCGCAGATCAGCAGATGAAGAAGCAATTCTGAGCACCGAAACATGATCTCATTCATCCGCGAACTGTGGGATTTCATGAGGGCACGCAAGAAGTTCTGGCTGCTCCCCATCTTTATCGTGATGGCGCTCCTGGGGGCCTTGATAGTTTTGACTCAAGGCTCTGTGATCGCGCCGTTCATCTACACCTTGTTCTGAACCTTGCATATCCTCGGCATTTCGGCCTACTACCACGACAGCGCCGCCTGTTTGCTGCGCAATGGCGAGATCGTTGCCGCCGCGCAGGAGGAACGCTTCACGCGAAAAAAACATGACGCGGCGTTTCCCGCCAATGCAGTGCGTTACTGTTTGAACGAAGGCGGAATCAGCGCCAAGGACGTGCAGTACGTCGCGTTCTACGACAAGCCCTTCCTCAAATTCGAACGGCTGCTGGAAACTTACATTGCCTTTGCGCCGAGGGGTTTTCAGTCCTTTCGCGTCGCCATTCCCGTCTGGCTGCGCGAAAAGCTGTTCCTCAAGGACTTGCTCAACAAGGAATTGACGAAGCTCGATCCCGATCAGGATTGGCTGTCCCGACTGTTGTTTGGCGAGCATCACATGAGCCACGCCGCCAGCGCGTTTTTCCCTTCGCCGTTTGAATCTGCCGCGGTGTTAACGCTGGATGGAGTGGGTGAATGGGCAACTTCTTCACTGGCGGTCGGGGCGGGCAACAAGCTCGAAGTGCAGCGCGAAATTCATTTCCCCCACTCCCTCGGGTTGCTGTATTCGGCGTTCACCTATTACACCGGATTCAAGGTTAACTCTGGCGAGTACAAGCTGATGGGTCTTGCGCCTTACGGCGAACCTCGCTACGTCGAACCGATCTACACGCATCTAATCGACGTCAAGGATGATGGTACGTTCAGGCTCAATCTGGAGTATTTCGATTACTGCACCGGCCTGACGATGACCAACCAGCGCTTTGCCAAACTGTTCGGCGGCCACGCCCGGCGCGCGGAAGAACCATTGACGCAGAAACACATGGACCTTGCCGCCTCGATCCAGAAGGTGACCGAGGACATCATGCTGAAGCTCACGCGCGCTGCGGCCAAACAAACCGGCCAGCGCAATCTGTGCCTGGCAGGCGGCGTGGCGCTCAACTGCGTCGCCAATGGGAAAATCCTGCGCGATGGCGCGTTCGAAAGAATCTGGATTCAACCCGCGTCGGGCGACGCCGGTGGCGCAATGGGCGCCGCGCTGTCGGCCCACTACGGCCTGCTGAACCAGCCGAGAACGGTGTCCGGTGGCGCTGACTCGATGCGTGGAAGCTATTTGGGTCCGGCGTATTCGCAGGCCGAGATTGAGGCCACCCTGACGGCGGCCGGGGCTCGTTCGAGACCTTGTCGGATGAGCAACTGATTCGGCGCAGCGCGCAAGATCTGGCTGATGGCCGCGCGCTGGGCTGGTTTCAGGGGCGAATGGAGTTCGGTCCGCGCGCGTTGGGAGGACGCTCGATCCTCGGTGACCCGCGCTCGCCCACCATGCAAAAGACACTCAACTTGAAAGTCAAGTACCGCGAATCGTTTCGCCCGTTCGCCCCGTCGGTGCTGTGCGAGGATGTGAAGGACTGGTTTGAGTTTGATGGCAACAGCCCGTACATGCTGCTGGTTGCCGACATCGTGAAACCACGCCGCCGCGCCATGACCGATGCGGAGCAGGCGTTGTTCGGCATCGACAAGCTCAACGTGCCGCGTTCGGATCTGCCAGCCGTCACCCATGTTGACTATTCCGCCCGACTCCAGACAGTGCATGCGGACACCAATCCGCGCTATCACGCGCTGCTCACCGAATTCAAACGCATTACCGGCTGCCCGGTGCTTATCAATACCTCGTTCAATGTGCGAGGAGAGCCGATCATCTGCACACCCACCGACGCCTTTCGCTGTTTCATGGGCAGCGAGATCGAGAGCCTTGCGGTCGGCAATGCGTATTTGCACAAGTCACAGCAGGATGCCGCTCTGAAGCTGGATTACAAGAACGCTTTCGAATTGGATTGACCAGGTTGGCGAGTTCTCGCGGGACACCGGGAACGAAGTCTTCTCACTTGAAGTGTTGCCGGGCTTGCCAAATCGGCCCTGAACGAACTCAGAACCCGCATCAATGCTGGCGACTCGGGGTCAGCATCGACGGTGGCGATTGCAGGATTCGGGTCCAATCGATGTGTGACGTTGCCGCGTTGCCGCGTTGCCGCGTTGCCGCGTTGCCGCGTTGCCGCGATGCTTCACGATGCACCGCGTCACGCAGCCCAGCCCCAGCGTGATCGCTGCCGTGGAGTCCTGCATCGTGGACAAACCGCTGCACGGCCCTGCCGCGTTTCAGTCGCATCCAACGGTAAGGATGGCCCGCTGCGGGGCAGATTTCGCTGAAGATCGTTGCGGCTGCGTCGAAAATCGACAGTCGCGTCATTGACGTGCCGCGTGGCGCGTACCGCTGGCTGCACACTGCCCAACCCCGCTTGCCTTCGGGAGCCGATTCGTGAATCACCTGTCCACACACCGCGCGCGCTGCGCCTGGACGCTGGCCTTGACCTCGTCATTGACCTTGTCATTGACCTTGTCCTTGACCCTGCTACTGGCCGCCTGCGGCGGTGGCGGCGGCAGCAGCGAAGCGCCTGCAGCGCCCGAGCCGCCGCCCGTGGTGGTGGAAAGGCCCGCCACGCGATCCGAGGCCTCGCGCTTCCTCACGCAAGCCACCTTCGGCCCAATCGACGCCGACATCGACCGTGTCATGGCCATCGGCTACGCGGCCTGGATCGACGAGCAGCTGGCCTTGCCCGCGGTGTCGCACCGCAGCCACGTCGAAGCGCGCGACGCCGAGATCAGGGCCGCCGATGCCACCCGCAGCGCCGGCCAGGACCAGGTCTTCGAAACCTTCTGGAAGCAAGCCCTCGCCGGCCCCGACCAGCTGCGCCAGCGCACGGTGTTTGCGCTGTCGCAGATCTTTGTCATCTCGATGGTCGACGACAACGTGGCCAACAACCCGCGCGCCGTGGCGCAGTGGCTCGACATGCTGGGCAGCGACGGCCTGTCCACCTACCGCCAGTTGCTGCAAACCGTGTCGCGCCACCCGATGATGGGCACCTACCTGTCGCACCTGCGCAATCAGAAAGCCGATACCCGCAGCGGCCGCGTGCCCGACGAAAACTACGCCCGTGAGGTGATGCAGCTGTTCTCCATCGGCCTCGTTGAACTGAACGAAGACGGCAGCGCGCGCACTGCAGGTACGGCCAGCATCGACACCTACACGCCGTCCGACATTTCCGGCCTGGCGCGTGTATTCACTGGCTTCAGCTACGACTGCCCCGACTGGCCCGACAACAACTGCTTTTTCTCTGGCACCAGCAACAACCGGTCCGACCCCGACCGCAGCTTCAAGGCGATGGTGGGCTACCCGCAGTACCACAGCACGGAAGAAAAACGCTTCCTGAGCGCGGTGATCCCGGTGCAGACGCAGTCCGACCCCATGGCCAGCCTGCGCACTGCACTCGACGCGCTCACAGCCCACGCCAACGTCGGGCCGTTCATTGGCCGCCAGCTCATCCAGCGCCTGGTCACCAGCAACCCGAGCCCCACCTACGTGCGCGACGTGGCACGGGTTTTCGCCAATAACGGCGAGGGTGTGCGGGGTGACATGAGAGCCGTTGTCAAGGCCGTGCTGATGCACCGCGAAGCCCGGCTCCTGTCCGACACTTCGGGCAAGGTGCGCGAACCCGTGCTGCGCCTGTCGGCCTTCATGCGTGCCTTTGCGCACAGCAGCGACACGGGCTACTACAGGGTCGGCAGCACCGACCCGGCAGCCACTGCGCTCGGCCAGTCGCCGATGCGCTCGCCCTCGGTCTTCAACTTCTACCGCCCCGGCTACGTCAACCCCGGCAGCGGCGCCGCCAGCCGCAACCTGGTGACACCCGAAATGCAGATCGCCCACGAAACCAGCGCCGCCGGCTATGTGAACTTCATGCGCGACAACATCGCCAGCGGGGTTGGCCAGTTCAACGCCACGGTCAACGGCGCGACGCGCAACCGGCGCGACCTGCAGGGCAGCTACACGGGCGAACTTGCAGTAGCCAGCGACGCCGCAGCGCTGGTGGACCGCGTGCTCGGCAAGCTGAGCTACGGCAACACGTCGGCCGCGCTGCGCACTGAAATCGTGAGCGCCGTCGGCAGCATCACCATCCCCACGCTGAATGCCAACCTCGGCAACCAGACGAGTGTGGACAACGCCAAGCGCGCGCGTGTGAACGCCGCCATCCTGCTGGTGCTGGCGTCGCCCGAATTCCAGGTGCAGCAATGAGGGCCCGCACATGAGCAAGAGCATCCACCTACAAAGCCATCCGATGGACAGCGCCCGCCGCCTCTTCCTGCGCCACGCCAGCGCGATGGGTGCCATCGCAGGCAGCGGCGCGCCGCTGGCGCTGAACCTGCTGGCCGCCGGCAACGCGGCCGCGCAAACTGCCACCGACTACCGCGCACTGGTGTGCGTGTTTCTCTTCGGCGGCAACGACGCCTACAACATGGTGCTGCCCACCGACAGCGCTAGCTGGTCGGCCTACAGCACGACGCGCAACCAGGCACCCGACTCGCTGGCGCTGATGGCAGCAGGCGTGGCGGGCGTGGGCACGGCGGCCGCCGGTTCGCCTGCGCGCCTGGGTGGCGTGTTGCCAATCACGCCGCTCAACGCGCAGGGCCGCAGCTTTGCGCTGCACCCGCTGATGGGCAGCCTGCAGACGCTCTTCACCAGCGACCGCCGGCTGGCCATCGTGCCCAACATCGGCCCGCTGATCCTGCCCACCACCAAGGCGCAGTACGGCAGCGCGACATTCCCCAAGCCCGCCAGCCTGTTCTCGCACAATGACCAGCAGAACACCTGGCAGTCGCTGGGCCCCGAGGGCACCACGCGCGGCTGGGGCGGACGCATGGGCGACATGCTGGCAGCGCAGAACACGCGCGCCGCCTTCACGGCGGTGTCGGCGTCGGGCAATGCCGTCTGGTTGGCGGGGCAGTCGGTGCGGCAATACCAGGTGTCGGTGAACGGCGCCATCCGCATGGGGGCTGACACCAACGGCAACGTCTATGGCTCCGCCACCGTGGCCGCTGCACTTAACCGCATCGCCGCCAGCAGCCGGGGTTCGCACGTTTTCGAGGCCGACATGGCGGCGGTGGGCGCCAACTCGATCAGCGCTGAAAGCGTTTTGCGCACGGCCTTGCGACCGGCCAGCGACGCGGCTTTCGGCACGCCGCCTGTGGCTGGCGTGGCCTACAGCGCAAACGCTGACGAGAAGCTGAGATACGACAACCCGCTCACCGGCGCCCGCGCCAGCAATCAGCTGGCGCAGCAACTGCAAGTGGTGGCGCGCATGGTGGACGCCGGCATCAGCGGTGCCACTGGCGTGCGGCGGCAGGTTTTCTTCGTCAGCATGGGCGGCTTCGACAGCCACGACCTGCAAAACCGCAACAACGCCGACCTCATGGCGCGGCTGTCGCAGGCGCTGCAGTACTTCGACACGGCGCTCGGTAACCTGGGCGCACGCAACAACGTCACCACCTTCACCGCCAGCGACTTCGGCCGCACTTTCACGAGCAACGGCGACGGCACCGACCACGGCTGGGGCAGCCACCACTTTGTGCTGGGCGGCGCGGTGCGCGGCGGCGATCTGTACGGCCGCTTTCCGACACTTGCAGTCAAGAACGCCAGCAACAACAATTTTGACGGCAGCCCCGATCAGCTGGGCAACGGCGCGCTGCTGCCGGGCACGTCGGTGGACCAGCTGGGGGCGACGCTCGGGCGCTGGTTCGGGTTGTCGGACACGCAGATCTTGGATGTGTTTCCGAATCTGGCTAGCTTCAATGTGGGTGTGCGGAACTTGGGATTCATGAACGCTTGAGTTGGTTTGGCTGCGTGGCGGCAAAGGCGGGCCCGGGCGGGCTTGAGCGCTTCACTGTGGCGGCCTTCGCTGCGCTACGGCTCCCTTGCGGTGCTCAGTCCCGTGGCCTGTCGCAGAACTCACTTCGCTCCCTGCGGTCGCTGCGTTCAAACAGCTGCGACAAGTTAGTTTACGAAGCGCTTCGCGCGGCCACGGGACCTCCGCTCCTCAGCGCCTCAGAGGCGCGCTCAAGCCCACCCGAGCCCGCCTTTGCTGCAACAGTGGTGGCGTGCCGAGAACCACCGCTGCTGGCCTGAGCGGCGGGCGGTGCCCGGCAGGGGCCCACTCTGTGGCGGCGAGGAGCGGAAGTCTTGAGTCGGCGCGCACAGCGCGCTTCAACATCTGACTTACCGCCGACTGTTTGAACGGAGAGAGCGAAGCGAGCGCAGTGAGTTGGGCGGTACGACTCAAGACTGAGCACCACAGCGCAGTCGTAGCGCAGCGAAGACCGCCATAGCGTGGGCCCCTGCCGGGCACCGCCCGACGCGACGCGCGGCACTCGACACCCGCACGCCGCACGCCGCGTCCAGCGCCCCGCGACTCGCACCCCAAGCCCACCTTGGCTATCATCCGCCGCCCCATGCACAGCCACCTATCGCAAGCCGCGCCCGCCACGCTCAACAACGCGCAAATGCAGGCCGTGCATCACCTGGACGGCCCTTGCCTGGTGCTGGCGGGCGCGGGCTCCGGCAAGACGCGCGTCATCGTGCACAAGATCGCGCGGCTGTTGCAGCATGGCCTGCTGCCGAAGCAGATCGCCGCCATCACCTTCACCAACAAGGCGGCGCAGGAAATGCGCGAACGCGCCAAGTCGCTCGTCGGCCCGCGCGCGGCCAGGGACCTTGCCGTCAGCACCTTCCATTCCCTGGGCGTGCGCATGCTTCGCGCCGACGGCACGAAGGTGGGCCTGAAGCCCAACTTCAGCATCCTCGACAGCGACGACGTGCTGGGCGTGTTGCGCGATGCAGGTGGCTGCACCGACAACGGATTGGCGCGCCGCTGGCAGTGGGCCATCAGCCTGTGGAAGAACCAGGGCCTGGACGCCGACGGCGCCGACTCGGCAGCCAAGGACGACAACGAAGCGGTGGCGGCGCGCGTCATGCGCCTCTATCAAGAGCGCCTGCAGGCCTTCCAGGCGGTGGACTTCGACGACCTCATCAAGCTGCCGCTGGTGCTGTTGCAGCGCGACGAAGAAGCGCGCAACAAGTGGCAGGAGCAGTTCCACCACATCCTGGTTGACGAGGTCCAGGACACCAACAGCGTGCAGTACGAACTGCTGAAGATGCTGGTGGGCGCACGCGCACTCTTCACCGCCGTGGGCGATGACGACCAGAGCATCTACGGCTGGCGCGGTGCCACCATCGACAACCTGAAGCGCCTGCCGCAGGAATACCCGCAGCTCAAGGTCATCACGCTGGAGCAGAACTACCGCAGCACCGGCCACATCCTGCGCGCGGCGAATGCGGTGATTGCCGGCAACCCGAAAATCTTCGAGAAAAAACTCTGGAGCGACCTGGGTGACGGCGACCCCGTGCGCGTGCTGGAATGCGACGGCGAGGAGCACGAAGCCGAACGTGCGGTGGCGCGCATCCAGAGCCTGCGCGGGGGTGGATCCACGAGCGGTGCGTCGCTCAAGTTCAGCGACTTCGCTGTGCTCTACCGCGCCAACCACCAGGCGCGTGTCTTCGAGCAGAAACTGCGCGCGGCGCAGATTCCGTACAAGGTCTCGGGCGGCCAGAGTTTCTTTGATCGTGCAGAGATCAAGGACCTGTGCGCCTGGCTGCGCCTGCTCGTGAACCAGGACGACGACCCGGCGTTCCTGCGCGCCGTGACGACGCCCAAACGTGGCATCGGCCATCAAACACTGGCGTCGCTGGGCGAATTTGCGAGCCAGTGGAAAGTGAGCCTCTTCGAAGCCCTGTTTTCACCCAGCCTCGCAGCCGCACTGAAAGGCAAGGCCATCGACGCGCTGCACGAATTCGGCCGCGAGGTGAACGACTTGCAGCACCGCGCGGCGCACACCACGGGCGCCGAAGACGCCAAGGCGCTGCTGCTCGGCTGGTTGCAGGACATCCGCTATGAACAGCACCTGCACGACGGTGAAGACAGCGAAAAACTGGCCACCGCGCGCTACAGCAACGTGCTCGACTTCATCGACTGGATGGCGCGCCGCTGTGGCGGCGAGATCACCCAGGACGGCGGCACGTTTGAAAGCGAACACATAAGCGTGCTGCAGGTGGCGCAGACCATCAGCGTCATCATCAGCCTGGCCGACCGCGGCGACGAGCAGGATGTGGTGACGCTGAGCACCCTGCACGCCGCCAAGGGGCTGGAGTGGCCGCATGTGATCCTGGCCAGCATCAATGAAGGCTTGCTGCCATTCCGCAGCGGCAGCGAAGACAAGAACAGCGAGCTGCCGCCGGAACGTCTGGAAGAAGAACGCCGCCTGATGTACGTGGGCGTCACGCGCGCCCAGCACACGCTGGCCGT
This sequence comes from Rubrivivax sp., assembly GCA_031403895.1. Classification (GTDB taxonomy): domain Bacteria; phylum Pseudomonadota; class Gammaproteobacteria; order Burkholderiales; family Burkholderiaceae_C; genus Rubrivivax. Next base: position 17,023 of record JANNGN010000731.1, read on the forward strand.
GAGTACGCTGCGCCGGCGCAAACGAGGCCGCGATACGGTGGTCGGCGTGCCCAGCCGCTTCATCGCCGAGATGAAGCTCGACGAAGGCAAGTCCAAGGAAGACCCGCGTGAAAGGCTGAAGAAGCTGCGCGATGCGATGGCGGCCAAGGTGGCTGCTGCACCCGCAAGCGGCGGTTGAAAATGCGGCCGCAGCCGATCTGCCCTGTGCCGTGGCTGGCCGCTGCGACAGTGGTCTGCGCGCTGCTGGCCATCAGCGCCGCGCCCTGGGCGCTGGGCATGCCGGCGCTGAACTTCGTGTTCAAGCCGCTGACGACCTTGCTCGTCATCACGTACGCCTGGCCGCGCGGCCTGCAGCAACCCGCACAGCGGCGTTGGGTGCTGGTGGGCCTGTCGCTGTCGTTGATCGGGGATGTGGCGCTGCTGTGGCCGCAGCAGGGCTTCCTGCCCGGTTTGCTGAGCTTTCTGCTGGCGCACCTGGCCTACCTGGTGGCCTTCACGCACAGGCAGCGGATGGGTGTGCGGACGGCAGTGCGGACGGCAGTGCGGATGCTGCCGTTTGTGGTTTACGCGCTGATCGCTGCGGCCGTTCTCTGGCACCTCTGGCCTGGTGTGCCGCCAGCGCTGCGCCTACCGGTGCTGGCCTACGTGCTGTGTCTATCGGCGATGGCGGCACAGACCGGCGCGCTGGCCCTGGCCGGCGGCCCGCGCGGCCACGTGCTGGCCATGGGCGGCGCACTCTTCATGCTGTCAGACGCCTTGCTGGCGACGAACAAGTTCGCCGGCCCGCTGCCGCTGGCGAACCTGTGGATCCTGGCCAGCTACTGGGCCGCGCAGTGGTGCATCGCCAGCTGGCTGGCAGCGGCCACGACACCGGCCCATGCACCCGCTACGACGGCAGGAAGTCCACCGGCCAGGTGACCACCATCGCGTCCACGTCCTTGGCGCCAAAGTCAAAACTGCGGATGCGCGCCAGCAGCTTCTTCTCCAGTTCGTCGGCCTTCAGTTCGCTGGACACGATGCGCAGGCCCGAGACCTCACCGCTGGGTGCGATCTTCAGCTCCAGCACCACCTTGCCCTGCAGCGCCGGGTCGTCGCGCAGCGCACGGTTGTAGATGGCGTAGATGGCGCCCTTGTTGCGTTCGAAGACGAGCTTGATCTCTTCGATGCTGCGGCTGGCCTTGCCGCTGCCGCTCCTTTGCAGCGTGCCGCCCTTGCCACCGACGCCACTGCCGTCGCCACTGCCACCACCCGCGCGGCCACCGCCACCACCGGGGCCGCCGCCACCGCCACCACCGGACACGCCTTCGACGAGCGTGGTGCCACGGCCGGCCAGGCCACCGCCGCCGGTGTCCTTGCTGTAGGCCGCCGTGTTGATGCCGCCACTGCCTTTGGTGGCGTTGCTGGTAATCATGGCGCGCACCGGCACGCCGGCTTCCAGGCCCGCGCCGACGCCCACGCCGACACCGGTGCCCACGCCAGGGCCGGGCAATATGCCCTGCTTGAACTGCACGGCCACCGGTGCGGCCGTCATCTCGGACAGCTGGTCCTTCATCGCCAGCAGGCCGACACCGCTGGCCTTGCGGCGCGCGTTGTCCAGCGCCACTTCACCGGGCGGTTTGCCGGCGATGGGGTTGCGCGCCTCGGGCACCGGCACTTCCTTGGGTTTCAGCGACTTGATCGGCGCCGGCTTGTCGGGCGCCGCTTCGGGCTTGGCGACTTGGTTCGCATCCGCCACGTCGGCCTTGGGCGGTGGTGTCGGTGGTGTCGCTGCACGTTCCAGCAGCAGCCTGGCGATCGGCGCGGGCAGCGGCTGCACCTCCAAACGTTCAGCTTTGGGCAGCGGCAGCCAGGGCATCACGATGCCCAGCAGCAGCACGACGATGAGCACCCAGCGCGCGATGCGCTGGAAGCGCTTTTCATCGTCATCGGAGGTGGCCCATGGCAGCGACGGCACGCGAAAGCTGGCCATCGGGGCCAGCCCATGCAGGGCAAGTGCAGCCATCACACGTCCCTCCGCCGCACCGCAAACGCGACGTCGGCAAAGTTGGCCCGCGCGCAGGTGAACATCACCTTGCGCAGCAGGCTGTAGGGCATCTGCTTGTCGGCCATGATGGTCACGGCCTGCTGCTCGGCCTTGTTTTCGGCGCGCACGGCCTGGCGCGTGGCCAGCACGTCCAGCTCGGCCTTCAGCGCGGGGATCACGTCGTCCGGTGCGGCCATCACTTGCGCCACCGACGCGACACGGCGGCCATCGACCAGGATGTCGTCGCCCGCCACCACCAGCAGCACGGTCTGCCTGGGCGGCTTCTCGGCCATCGCCAGCGGCAGATTCACGGCCTTCGGGCTGACCAGTGTTTCCACACCGGCGGCGCTGGACAGCAGGAAGAAAATCAGGATCGTGAAGACGTCGATCAGCGACACCAGGTTCATGTCCATCGTGGCGCCACTGCGGCCACGGTGCTCAGCGCGCCGCTCGCGCGCGGTCAGGGTGGCCATCAGCTGGTTCCTTTGGCGGCGGACTTGATGGGCGCTGCTGCGGGCGCGGTGCCGGCCTGGCGCCGCACCGGCGCGTCGCCGATGGAGATGTTGGGGAACAGCTCGGCGCGCATCAATTTCGCGCCATCAGCGGTGACGGCTGATCGCACGGTGTCCATCACCTGCACCAGGTCGTCATAGGGCGTGTCGGGTTCGGCCAGCACGCTGGACTCGGTCTTGTCGGGGAACCTGGCTTTGACCATCACCATCAGCGTGGTGAGCGTTTTCAGGTCGTGCTCGGCGCCCTTCTTTTCAATGCGCTGGATGAGCCCACCGATGCGGTCGCCGACCTCGATCGCGTCGCGGCGGATCACCACTTCGAGTTGCAGGTGATTGCCCTTCAGCTGCTCCACCGCCGACTGTTGCGCCGGCAGGTTCAGGTCCAGCACTGCCAGGCGCGAGAACACGGCGGTGGACAGCAAAAAGGGCACCAGCACCACGATCAAGTTGATGAACGCGGTGATCTCCAGGTGCGCGCCCTGTTTGCGCAGGCGGCGTCGTCTCATGGCCGGTGTTCCTTTGGCGTGGGCTGCACAAGCAACATCAGGTCGCGCGCTGTTCGCGCGTGCTCAGCTGGTCACCGGCCAAGCGCTGCACCAGGTTCAGGAAGGTGATCTTGGCGGCTTCCAGGCTGTCAACAATCTCGCTCGCGCGAGCCTGCAAGAAGGCGTGGATGAGCAGGAACGGGATGGCCACCATCAGCGCGAAAGCGGTGTTGTTCATGGCGATGGAGATGCTGGCGCTCAGCATCTCGGCCTTCTCGGCCGGGTTCACTGAGGCCACCGCCGTGAAGCCTTTGATGAGGCCGATGATGGTGCCGAGCAATCCCACCAGCGTGATGGTGTTGGCGAAGGTGGCGATGTAGTGGGTGCGCTTCTCAAGCCGGGGCACGATTTCCATCATGCCTTCTTCCATCGCATTGTCGATGTCCTCGCGGCGGCGTGCGCTTTGCATGCGCGTGAGGCCATTGCTGACGATCTTGCCGATGGCCGATTCGGAATTGGACGTGACCTGATGCACCTCCTTGAACTTGCCGCTTTGCAGCATCGGCAGCACCTGGTCCCAGAGCTTGCGGTTCTCGCTGCGCGCGCGGCGCAGGAATACGAAACGTTCGATGGCAATGGCCATGCCCAAAGCCATCATCAAGAGGCTGGGGTAGAGGAAGGGGCCGCAGTCAACGAAGAACTTGACGACGGTGTTGAAGGTGTTCATGAAGCGACTCCGGGAGCGGGGGGCGAGAAGAGGAATGAGTCAGCGTGGGGCTGGTGTGGGCGCGGGTGAGGGCGTGGGTGCGGGCGTGGGTGAGGGCGTCGGTGC